>JASFGH010000110.1:0-9652 GCA_050123865.1 Desulfobacterales bacterium
TTGACACATTGTGGCAGTTTTCGTGGATGGTGGAGATGAGGGGGATCGAACCCCTGACCTCGGCATTGCGAACGCCGCGCTCTCCCATCTGAGCTACATCCCCACAACGGGCTGTTTTTATATCAAAATGATTTGAAGCGGTCAATCTAAAACCTTTACAGAACACAAATAAAATGAAACGCCATCCGTTTACCATAGAGCTAAAAGACGCTTACAAGGGATACACCCTGGACCAGGATAAAATAATGGCGCCTGAAGATACGGTGCAACGGTTTAGGGACAGACTTAAAACAGTTAACCTGGATATTCTCAAACGCACGGTCCGCATCGACAACGGTCGCTTGGACATACCGATTTATTTTAGCTTGTGCGGCAAAGACGCCCGCCAGATTATCGGAACTAAAAAACAAATGGGCAAAGGCGGCACGCCCCGTCAATCCGAAGCCAGTGCTGTCATGGAACTGGCCGAACGATTCAGTTTTTTCAGTTTTGTGAAAGATTCTCAAAATTTTTTCGTTGAAAAATTTAGCAACCTACAAGATCGGGTCCTACCCTTTGAAATGATTGCTAAATCGGTTAACGATCAGTCGGATGACCTGCCGGTAACACGGAAAATATTTGAAAATTTACCTTTCAATTGGACCTGGGCATATAATTTAAGCCGCAAAGAACAGACTTTGGTTCCTTTTGATTGGTTTTTTGCCATTAACGAATTTAACGGCCCTTCTGCCGGCAATTGCGCTGAAGAAGCGATCAGTCAGGGAATTTGTGAAATCATCGAGCGGCACACCTCCTCGGTCATCAGCCACAACCACTTGAAGGTTCCAGCAATCCGCGTGGATTCAGCGACCGATTCGCTGGTAGTTGAAATGGTCGGCAAATATCGCAAAGCCGGTGTGGAACTTTTTGTTTCCGATTTTACGCTTGATACCGGTATCCCGAGTGTCGGCGTTTTAGCCTACGATCCGGCTACTTTCCCGGAGCTCAGTGAAATCGTCTGGACCGCCGGCACAACGCCGGATCCCCAGAAAGCATTCAGCCGGGCACTCACCGAAGTGGCCCAGCTGGCAGGTGACTTTGATACAGCGGCCAATTATGTGGCCAGCGGACTGCCCAAATTTACCGATCTGACAGAGGCCGCGTATATCATGAACCCGGGATCGGAAATTGATATCCAGGATTTGCCGGATTTATCGCATGAAAACATAAAGGTCGAAGTGGAAAACTGCCTGGCGGCGCTAAAACGAATCGGAATGGAAGTCTTTTTGATTGACACGATGCATACAGATCTTCAAATCCCAGCCTTTTACACCATTATACCCGGAGCACATTTCCGGGAACGGGCCCTGGCCACCAGTGTCGGCATGTTTGCAGCCAAGCACATTGCCGACAACCAGAATCCCCGTGCGGCCATTGGCGAACTTAGTCAAATCGACAAGGACCTGCCCGGTAAATATTATGTCAAATTTTATCTTGGATCCTGCCACCTGGCGCTAAATGATCCCACGACAGCTTTAACATGTTTTGAAGAGGCCCTGAACCTGGAGCCCAATCAGCAGGATGTCCCCAGCATTTACTCGTATTTAGGGGTTGCTTTAAAAGATATGGGCGAATATCGCAAAGCCCTCGATGTGCTCAAAAAAGGCGTTGAATTGGACCCGGAAAGAACCGACATCTATAACCTGATGGGATTTTGCCATTTTAAGTTAAAAGAGCATGAGGCCGCCATTGAAAACTTCAAAAAAATCATTCAGCTGGATCCATCATCGGCCATTGACTATGCCAATATCGCTTCAAACTATCGTGATATGGGACAAACCGCAAAGGCGATTCGATACTATGAAATGGCACTGACACTGGATGCATCCATTGAATTTGCCAGAGAAAATCTGGCCAGGCTTAAATCGCTGGATGTTTGACGAGCATTTTGATTTGTGCGCTTCGCCATACTCATCCTCTGCATCCTACATCGTATCAATCATTTTTACATTTCAGTTGGCCTGTTCAACCCGTCGACGCAGATGGCCAATGCTTTCCTTCACACCGGCAGACCACTGATCCATTTCCTTTAACATTTGCAATGTGTGTTGCTTGTCGACCTTGGTGCTGTCTAATCGATCGGCGATGGCAGATAAGTCTGTCACAAATAGTTGAAAGCGATCCTGCATGAGGTCGACGAGATGTTCACCAAAATTATCGATAAGTTTAAATAAAAAGGCAAACTTGAGGTTTTCACGGTAATCTTTAAGCTGCTCGACGATCAAGCGCATTGTGTCTCGCTTCATCTGCTGGGTGCCGCCGCTCAGGGCCTGTTGAATCACATCAGTTCGCTTGCGGGTGGGTTTCTTGAGCAATTTTTTTAAATTTTGCTGAAAACTGTAAACACCCAGGCGCAACAGGGCAGCGGTTTTTATTTTTGCTGAATATTGCATTGTCGTAACCAATTTGGGCGGCTTTGGCCCGGATTGTTCCAGCTGAGCCTTCAGATTCGGCAGCTCAATTTTTAACTGTGTTTCGTCGTTGAGGCTCACTCCGAGTTGGTTCATCATGCGCCTGTATTCATCGTATGCATCTGCAAGCGCCCCGTGATAGGGCTTTAGAATCGTCTCAAAATACGTGCCGATTTCATTTTCCTGCGTTTTAACAAAACGAACGATCTCCGGATTGATATCTTCGGTCATAAATTTATTCAACGATTGTTTAAACTCCTGGTATCCCCGGTAAATGGTTTTGGAAACACCTGGTAAATCCGCTTTTCCGTCAACCGGATGGGTCAATCCTTTATATTCCTTAACGAATTGAATGATTTTGCGAAAAATTTCACCGGATCTCACATCAAAAAACCGGTTCACATCGACGTTGAGCTTTTTTTTGATTTTAGAAACCGCTCCGGCAATGGTGGTTTTCAGAACCGTTTTCATCTGGTCGACCCGTTCCTGATGTTCCTTTAGCCGTTGAATCAATTCCTGAGCGCTATCCGAATCCCGTGCGAGGATATCCTGATTGATACCGATCCAATTCTCCATCCCGGATAAAACAACGCTGAGACGTTCCAGATGGTTTTTCAACAATACCGCGCCCCGCGTGTTCCCAAGCTTCGAATCAAGCGTAGACTTGAACTGCACCGTCTCCTGGTTTGAAAAGTCTGTTAATTCAGCCTCAGTCTGCCATTGCTGCATTCGGAGTTGATCTTTTTCAGACAGCGTCAAATGGGGCGATGAAAATAAATTGAATAAAGCTGAAAAAGTATACACCTCCGGATCGGGTTTGATCAGTGCCAGCTCTTCTTTTACTTTGTTCACCAGCGCTTGAAGTTCATGCATGGATTCGTGCTCACTAAAATCGCAATTAACAACAAATAAAATGTTATCCAGAATACCCATTTTATTGATAATGGATAAAAACTGGATGTCCGCCTGTCGCAGGCCGGTGCGGCTGCTGATCACATACACAATCATATGCGTGAGCAATAAGTAATCCTGAATCATCGACAGGTGCATGGGGTTTGAACTGTCGCTGCCCTGGCAATCCGCAATTTCAACATTGGTCGTAAAAGCGTCTGATGGAATTGCCAGTTCAACGTCTTTTAGGTAAACGGCCAGATTTTCATCCCCCACATAGTTTTTGTGCTTTGCAAAGCTTTTGGCATCATACTGTCGGGTTGTGTTCTTATCGGAAATAATATCGTAAACCCTGTCATATCCCTTGATGTATGAGGATAGAAGGACGTTATTTATGTTACGGGTATCGTGTGATATCAATTGGTCAGGGCTCAATAATGTGAGGGCCTTTTTAATTTGCTCCCGCTCTTCGGCTTTGCGGATATCCAGACCTGAATCTGTGCGACGCCACTCCAGTGTCGGGAAAAGAACCAGAGCCTGTTCCATTTCAGCATTGATTTCATCCCAGGATTTGAAAAAAAGCTGAGCGTTCAACTGTTCACCATTACGCACCCGGGTGACGATCGATGTGACCACGCCAGCGCCTCTTTTCAAATAATCGCCTTGCAGAATTGAATTTAAAAAAGTGCTCTTCCCTGATTTAATCGGCCCGGCGACAGCCACCCGCATAATATCTTCAGACATCTGATCCGGAAGCCCCTGACACGTATTGTCCCAGTCGTCAAATCGCGATTCATCCATCCCGGGCAAAGATTTCGCCTTTGATATCAATTGCCGAATGTCCTGATTGACCTTTAGGATTTCTTCTTTAAGATAATGATAGGATTCCATGCTCATTTTAAAAATTTATGGTTTTATAATTCCGCCTAAGGCGCTCTTCTCACCTGAATTTTGAATGCGCCGGTTCGCATCACTTTTCATTCAAAATTTAGGTCATACAATCTGTCGGCTACAAAGTCAAAATTAATTTAAGGCAACATATTGCCCTGGTTGCGAAAGCCGTTGGTTTTTTGTTTGAAGGCTTCGGGCTTCTGCGGAAAAGGATAGCGTCGGTATGGTTCGCCGATGAATCCGGTGTGACAAATCCCATGAATGGCACCCATGTTGAAAAATCCAAATGCAATCGTGCCATGGCTGAGTGATTCAAAAGCTAACGGCATCTACTTTCGCCTAATTTGGGTCTGAACAAAAAAAAAATTTAAGTCATCAACCCGGACGCTCAGACAATTACCCTATGCCCTTTGCGCTATGCCCCATGCCTCGTTTAGCATGCCCTACGCCTCGCGTATGAAAAACCGCCATTTGCACATCATATCATCCGGATGTGGATCAGGTGGAGCAAACAGGCATTCCACCTGAATGCGTGAGTCTATTTCCCGGGCAAAACGTGAAAATTCCTCCTGGTGCATGGCCCTGCAGGCATATTCATTCAATCCCCGTTTTATTCTGGCCGTCTGCGTGGGGCAATCCGGAACGTGAAGCATAACTTCATCGGGTGTTTCCCGAATTTGATAGCCGACGATAATGCACCAGGGAAAATATTTAAGGGTTTTAACAAAACCGCCAAGCCCTTGCTCACCGATGTTAAACCGCTGGCGTAGATCTCTGGCTGCCATCGCCGCTGCTTTTCCCCACACCTTTTCGTTTAGGCCATCTGCTGTGGAATCATCAAATTGCTCGCTGATGTTGAGGTACCAGAATGCATCAATGACCCGATAGTGCCACAACAGAAATTTAATGTAGTTCCGCAAATCCTTTTTTTTCATTTGATCAAAAATCTCAAGGTCCATGCGTGCATCCTTTCATTCTGACTGCTCGTGGAATTTAAGCAGACCGGCAAAAAAAGAGCCAGTTGCAATCAACCCGCCGCAAATCATAATGCCCATCGCAAAACTGCGCACATCGCCGATAAAGCCGATAAAAATAGGCGCCAGGCCACCGCCGGCTACAAAGGCCAGCGGAACAATGAACGAAACCGCAATATTTCGGAATTTAGGTGTCACGATTAAAGACATGGCTGCGAAACCAGCTGGGAAAAAGCTCACGGCAATCAGCGGCTGCAAAAATACCAGATAGCGAATAGCCGAACTTGGGGCAATGCCCAGAAAAAAAGTCATCAATCCGGCACTAAACAAAACAATCATAAGCGTTCGGCGGGGTCCAATACGATCAGTTGCCCATCCGGCAACAAATGCCATAATGACGCTGGGTACCCTGGATAAAGCAATCAGGGTATTGGCCAGGTTACGATCAATGCCGTGCTCGGAAACCAGGTAAAGCGGTAGCATGGTATAAAGGCCCAGGGTGCCGACCACACCCAGGCTAAAAAGCAGGACCATCACCCAAAAGGAACCGTTGCCGAACAGCTGACCCAATGCGCTAAAGCCTGGGGCCTCACCTTTAAAACCGCCACCACGGCTAAAGCGCATAAAAATCGGACTCATCACCAGAGCCGCAACACCCATCAATAAAAAGACTTCCCGCCAGGAAAACGATGTCAGAACCGCTTCGCTGATTAAAGGTGCAGCAATAAAACTGAGATTGGGAGCCAGCTCATGAATAGCGATGGCTTTGCCCCAGTGGTGCGAAGGGACCAAAGATGTCAGCGTCGCAATGGCCGAAGGTAAATACAATCCAGCTGCCATCCCGACAAAAAACAAACCCAGTCGCATCGTCCAGGGTCCGCTGCAAAAAGAAGTACCCATCAGGGCGATACCCAGAGCCATGTTAGAGATAACAATGGTGCGCTTATGATTTAAGCGGGATGATATGAATCCCGATCCAATCAGGGTTACAAAATAACCAATTGAAATAAAAAGAAACAGGGTTCCCGTTTCGGCGTGGCTCAAATTTAGGTCCCATTCAATTCGGGGAGTCAGGGGTGCCGGGCTAATCCGAGAGGTGAAATTAAGAAAAAATATCGAAGTCAGAATCAGAATCGGTCCGATCGATTTACGGAAGGCATTGGTGGAATTGTGTACACCATGGCCATGATCAGAATCCTCTGTATTTTTGTGCATTTCAAACCGTCTTATATGGGCACCTACCGCTTTTACAGACCTTATGTGCCCATTCTATTCACAATATATATTATAATTAATTTATTTTCAGTATATTATGTAATATTTCTCAACTATTGGTTCATATAAAGTCTGGCCGATGAGAACTCCATGCAAACTTGAATGCGCATAGGCGGTCAATAGCTGGGCGATCTGCTTCCCTTCGGCCAAACAGCCCGGAAGATCCGCCTGGTTGAGAAATAAGAAGCGCTTGGCTTGCTCGGGACCTTTTTTTATCAGCCCGTCTTTGTTCAGGCACATTTTGGCAATGGCTGATGTACTGATTTTATCTTCCGGCGCCAAACCCGTTAATGCTGAAACCAAATGCGGTCGAAAGACCCACTTTGGGTTCAACGGTTTTCCAATTACCGACAAACCCACTGTTGCTATCATCCAGTGTGTGCTGTCGGGAATTACCGGTTCGTGCGCTGCCGGCGCTTTAAGGGGTTTGCCGGCGGCGCCGTCCGCCTCCACGATAATCCAGCGAAAAACACCGGACTGCCAGATGCGATCAATGGTGTCTGCATGGAATCCCTTCAGTTTATTCTGAAAAGGGATGATTTGCCGTGCGGCGGTCAAATGTAAAGAGCGCTTCAGTTTGGCACGCGCCTGCTGTAAAAACCATTCCAGTGAGTCAGACACGATTACCATCGATGATTGTCGCCGCGTGGGCATGCGGATCTTGGTTGTGGTCGTTGTCAGCACCCGATCGCCCCCACCGGCCAGCTCCCGGGCCATCCGAAACATCAAAGCGGTTTTGCCGCCGGCCCCCACAATGCTGATGACGCCGCCCCCATTTAAGTTTAAGCTATGCCGTAATGAGGTCATTTTTGTGTTTCGCGTTGCGGGTTTCGCACTTCAATTCTTTTCCAGGTTTCAGTATTCAGGTGTCAGGTGTCACCATACTGAATCTCATACCGAGAGCTGAGATTTCTTTGTCACCGCTTTCATCTTATTGGCTTAAAGGCCAAAATATTGGCCCTTTGAACAAAGACTGAAACCTTATGTCTAATAAATTAATTGTAAACCCTTAAGATAGCTTCCAACACCGAACCGGAAATGGTCCTGGCTTTATCTGATATCGTATGGCAGAACCGGGCATCCCCCCTGGGATCGATATCACCGATTTTCAATCCCGGGCGCACCTGCGTGGCGCTTCGAATCAATCCGCGCAGGACGCCATCGATTTGTGCTCGAACGGGATCTGCGGCCACCATCCCAATGGGCTCTCCTTTTTTTACAGGGTCTCCGATGGAACAGGCAGTCTTAAACTCACCTTCAAAAGGGGCTCGCAAAACTCTTTCCAGTGTATAGCCGTTAATGGAACCGGGTATACCTGTATTGGTTTCCGCGCAACCGTCGGTTATAATTCTGCCCAGATGGTGACCGCGATTCGTTTCAACAACCATATGAACATCCTGCCCGGCAATAAAACCCGGGCCCAGCCCAATAACCAGCGGTGCCTCATCCACAGCGGTACCCAGGTTTTTTTTGGCCAGGATGGCATCTACGACGACATCCGGGTGAAACTTCGCGGGCAATTTCCACTCAGGATCGCAGCATACGGCGATGCACCCTTTTTTCCAGCAAGCCCGTACGTCATTGGGGCTGTCTGCCTGCTTGGCCCTGACCCCTTCGACCGTTTGACGCCCGTCATGCAGGGCTTCACAAAATGAAACCGCGCGCCTGACGGCCAGCGGCGAAGGTGTCTCCAGCATCATAATCTGGCGAATATGGGCCATGTATATGCGCCAAGCCACTGCACTGGCCATCTCCCCTGCCCCCTTGATCACCACTACCAGGTCGCGCAATTTATGTCGTGCCTTAAATTCAGTCATGTCGGGCGTAAAAATGCGTTATGGGTTTCAGGTGTCCCGTCTTCGCTCTAACAAGCTTCCGTCTTCGTTAAAACTTCGCCGGACAAGCCGGCGGGGCACGCAGTTGAAAGGGATGATGTTTGTTTCAAATCGCGAATTTGCGACTTTAGCCCCGCTAGCTGACCCAATCTTCATTTTCTAATTTGCGATTGCGTTTTGCTCCGGATTTTTTAAACGATTCGATCCATTGCCGGACACGTTCTGATCCATAGACTGCTTTCCAGGAGTCGAGAATACGATCCACCGGAATGTCGGCAAAGGTGCCATGGTCATTTACGTATTCCATGAACATTTTTTTTTCTTCATTGTAGGGTTGAAATATGGAATCATCTCTACCGTTAAATTCCAGCGGTGTCACCTTCGCTTTGTGACAAAGCTCTTTATTGAAAGCCGGGGTTGCCTTCACCCAGCGACCTTCCAGATAAAGCTCGGTAAATCCGTGAAAGGCAAATATATCGGACCCCAGATAATCAAGCAGTTGTCGGGTGGCCAGATGATTGCGAACATCGGCAAATCCCATGCGGGCCGGGATACCGCAAGCGCGTCCCATGGCACACAACAGCCCGGCTTTGCCAATACAGAAAGCCCGGCCATTTTTCAAAACATGACTGGAGCGGTAGTGCTCCGGTCGGTAAAACGGGATATATGGATCATACCAGATCGCATCCCGGACGGCATAATACAGTTTAACGGCTTTGCTAATCGGATGATCATCCGCATCTTCAATGGCTGACATCGCATAATCAATAATTATCTTTGAATCAGTATCAATGATCGATGTTGCAACAAGGTATTTCTGATGGACCGTGTGCATCTTTTAACCCCTTCATTTGAAAATTCTAAAAGCGACAAAGCAATATAAGCATGCATTAAGATCTTGTATAGCAAATGACGTTGGCCTGTGTTAGGACTATCAATATTTTGTCAGCTAAGGAGGTTGTTATGGCATCTAAGGTTATGGTTATCATTTCAACAGCTGAAAAAGACAAAGCACTCACCGGGATTCTGTATGCGAAAAACGCTCAAAAAAATAATTGGATCGATGATGTGCGTGTGATTTTCTTCGGTCCTTTTGAGAATCTGGTCTGTGAAGACCAGGACGTCATTCAGGCCGCATCGGAACTGTTGGATTTCAAAACGCCGATTGCCTGTAAATTTTTATCCGATCAATCCGGTGCGAGCAATAAGCTTGAAGAACTGGGCTTTAATGTCGAATACGTGGGCGCCTTAATATCCGATTCGATCAAGGCGGGATATGTTCCTCTCGTATTTTAATACCTCAATTTTGCATGGAAATTAATGAGAAATAGCCTTT
>JASFGH010000111.1:0-9642 GCA_050123865.1 Desulfobacterales bacterium
GTTCTTATCTGGAAGATCAGACAGCAGATCTGATTTCCCATCTTCAAAGCGTTGACCTGGTTATTGGTTTTAATATTAAACGATTTGATTATCGTGTCCTGCAGGGCTATTCTTCGTTTGATTTTACGACACTGAACACCCTTGATATCCTCGAAGAAATTCACAGCCATTTAGGATACCGGCTGTCATTGGCCCATCTGGCCCAGGAAACGCTGCATTCCAATAAAACAGCAGATGGGCTCCAGGCCCTCAGGTGGTGGAAACAGGGACGCATTCCCGACATTATTGCGTATTGCAAAATGGATGTAAAACTGACGCGGGACCTTTTCGAATTTGGCCGCCAGAAGGGCTACCTGGTTTTCCGGAATCGCCATCAGAAGAAAATCAGGATACCGGTCAACTGGCATACCGACCGACTCCTTGGCGGCGTCTCATAGATTCATATAACATAATGAGCCTGAAACCATTTTTAGGTGATATGCCCAATTAACTGCTCAAGGTCGGTGACAATCAGGTCTGCTGACAGGTGGCGGCAACGCGGATCAGCTTTTCTTAAGCGAAGCGAGCGCGCATCGCCGGCAAACAGCGCGGTCTGAAATCCCGTTCGCTTGGCGGGGTAAATGTCATTGAGCATGTCATTGCCGACAACCAGCGTTGAGGACCTGGCAATGCCCCCGTCCTCAATTTCAGCTGCGGCTGTCTCAAAGAGAACCGGTGACGGTTTGGCATATCCTGTTTGATACGACAAAATGATCAGCTGCGGGCTAAACCCAAGCGATGCCGCATCGGCGCCTAAAAACCATTCAAATAAGAGTGGTGTAAAAAACTGGGCATTTGAAATAAGACCCATACGGCAATTTTGCTGCTGACAGGCCCTCAGCAGCTTCGCGAGATTGGGCATGGGATAGACGGGATTGGCGATCAACTCATATTCAATGGCAAAGTTTCGCGCCTGCTCAATATCATTGAATGCTAGAAGGTCCTGCCAGATGATGTCAATTTCGATTTCGGGGATGTCGATCCCGGCTTGCATTAGCTGTTGATGGCGCGCCTCGATGTCCCGGCGCAATTTTTCGATCAGTATCCGGGGAGCAACATCTATCTCAAATTTAGCGATCAGCTTTTTGAGCTTTGAAATTTGGGGGGATGCCTGGCGGGCCATACTGATATCGCCGGCCCCACTAATAAATAGCGTGCCGTAAATATCAAACAGGATGCATTCAATTGTGCCCGTAATTCGACCAGCGGGTGATAGGCCCGTGGGCTGCGGTGACATGGGTGTCACATACGATTTGATCAAATCATCGCGCATCATCATCACCCCATTTCAACAGGCTGAAGCGTTTGAGGTCGAAAAATTCAGCCAATAATTTTTTTTGGTTGACCCGTTGCTTTACAGGTGTCGTAGCCACGCGGGCATAGAGATCTAAGAGCGTCTGACGGTACTGGTCCATATTATAGTTGCGCACGATAGCGTTGCGGTTGGCTTCAATGCGGTTTTGTTGATCCGTTCTATTGCTGATTTCCGCAAGCAGCGGATTGCGTATCAACAGCTTTTGCCGGTGCGTCTTGTTTGACATTAGATAACGCAAAACCTGTTTCTGGTAGAGCTCTGCGAGCAAGCCGAAATCGATCAGACCACCCTCGGTGATGACCTCGTATGCGCATCGTATCTGGGCTGTATCAATCTGGAGATCAAATTTCCGGGCGGCACCCATAATCGTGCGGTTCCATTGGCGGTAATATCCATTCGCATCAAATCCTTCAAGCGGCACCATCAGCTGGCTGTACATGTGACCAAGATCGATTCCACGCACTTCAAAGTCATTGCAGATATCATCCAGTTTTCGTCCGCTGACGTACTTATGGTAAAGCCAGGGTTCCAGAAAGGAAAATCCAAAACCCTCTGTGATGCTGGTGGTCAGCAAATAGCGGGCCGAACCGACAATCGTTTCAAAGGGCGTGTCCAAACCCTGATCAAATTCAATCGGCAGGCGATATTCGGCGGCAAATGCTTTCCAGGCCTCATAGCTTACCATATCGGCTGCGCTGTTCGGTGGCAGCGTAATGGCCAGCCTTTCCTGAGCATCGAAAAAAAGCGATAATAAAATGGCTTCGCCGATATTTTTTCGGCGAATCGCCCTGATCGGATAAACGATATAGGGTTCTTCTGCCACTGGCTCGGGCGGCAGTTGCGGCAAACTTACGCAGTTGAATAGTTGATGCAGGCCTTGCTTTTTCAATCCGCATTTAAGCAGAATCTGATAGTCGCGTGAATTGACAACGCAGTAATGACAGTCTGTGGGATAATCTTCGTGAAAATACAACCGGGCGCGACCATCTTCGGCAAAATCATGGACCTGCAACAACAGGTTTAGGCCTTCTTGTTGCAGCAGTTTTAAAAACCATAAAAATTTTGAATTTTTTGCCAGCAGCGGATTATGCACATGTACAATGTCACAGGGACCGTCAAAGTGGGTCCGGATTTTCTGGATCACCTTTGCGGCGACCTTTTCGGGTGCATACGGCTTACGATAGACACTGCTGTAGGCCAATTCAGGTACATAAATGGTTTTTGCTGGAAAAACGTCGGGTGGCAGCTCTCCGGTAATGACGCACATATCACAATGGCTTTTGAGTGCTTTTAGCTGTTGCTTCAGGCAGGTGGTCACGCCGCCGGTTTTAAGATGATAATGAATGAAGGCGATTTTCATTGGATTTTGATATGCGAACAAAGCCTTTCTGGAATTGGGGTTGAACCCATCAGAACATTCTTAAAATTGGTATCTCGAATACCATCGCTCGTCAAGCGACGATTGGGAAAAATCCTTTGTTCAGCTCGAGATCGCTATCGGCAGACCAGCAAGATTAAAAAAATGACGGGGAACACCAATATCAGGGTCGGCGCACGGTGATGAGGGATTGTTTGAGCGGTGATTCGTCGCACAAAAAATGCCACCCAAAGCGGCTCAGGTGGCTTTTTGTCTTTTGGGCTTTTTGCCGATAAATTGTAATTTGATGGGACCGATCTGGATGATATCCAACTCATTTAGTTTGATCGGTTTGTTGGATGTCTTTTTATCATTGATTTTGGGCTTTGCCAAGCCGTTCATATAGCTAAAATAATATCCATCCCGGGTGCGACTGATGGTGGCGGCCGTTTTTCCAATTTGCCATCCCTTGATGACAATATCATTGGAGGCATCCTTGCCAATTTTTGTGACCTTTTGTTTGAGGGCCAGCGTGCCTTCACCACCGGCCAGATAGGTAATGTATCCCCGGATAAACTTTTTTTTGCTGTTCTCAGGTGGTTTCGACAGCGGCTGAGCATCAGTTTTCGGCTGGGAGTCGTTTTGGTTCGCCATGGATCGGTACTCTTTGATATCTATAGCCATGGTTTTTTCCATTTCGCTTTGCTCGTTGTCTTCCGGGCGGATTTCACTTTCAAAATACGCAAAAGTAAGCGAATGCTTGCCGATATAAATGACATCTCCATCCTGTAACCAGTGAGAGCTGACCAGTTGCTGGTTAATAAAGGAGCCGTTTTTGCTCTTCAAATCGATATAGACAAATCCGTCGCCGGCCGAATCAATTTTGCCATGGTGGCTGGATACGGCCAGGTTGTCAATGACGACATCATTGTCATTGCGACGTCCGATTTTCAGCGAACAGCCCGGGGGCAAATGATAATCGGCCAAAACGTTATCTTTAAATTTAAGTGTGATTTTTGGCATGGGTCAGTTCGATTTATTTATTTTTCGGCTGTAAATGGGTGTTAAATAATCTTTGGAATATGTCTTTAAACCGCCCGGAAATGCTACGGTTATTTCTTGCGTCGGATTTAATTCTAAGCACAATGGCGGTAATATTATCTTCACCACCCCGGGCATTTGCCAGATCGACGAGTTTTCGGCAGGCAAGGTCTGAGTGTTGATTATCAACCAGTTCAAGAATTTCTTCTGGAGTTGCTTTATCGGTTAATCCATCAGAACTAATCACCAGAATATCGTTCCTGAAAAACGGCATTTCCTTAATGTCGGCCTTCACGGATTTGTCAACGCCCATTGCACGGGTCAGCACATGCTTAAAGTCATTCCACAATAATTCAGCGTTTTCCGGATCCAGCTCGGCCTGCTCGGCAACCAGTGTATGGGGCACAGAGAGCAGCTTAATGTCACCATCCCGAATCAAGTAAACCAGGCTGTCGCCCACATTGGCAACAATAAAGGTTCTGTCGGTCAGATACACGGCAGATACCGTTGACCCCATCCCCTTGTAGTCTTCGTTTTGCAGGGCTGCTTGGTGAACGACATGGTTTGACAGGTGTATACCGGCCAGCAGCCGGCGGGCATCTCTAGACAGTTTGCCATCGGCTTTGATCGGATCCTGCACGGGGTCCTGGTCGGGGCTCTGATTCAGGTAGTCATGGATGGTATCGACAACCAGCTTGCTGGCCACTTCACCTGCATTGTGCCCGCCCATGCCGTCTGCAACTATGTAAAGCCCCATCCCGTCATCGTAGAAAAAAGAATCTTCATTCAGTTCTCTTCTTCTGCCGATGTCGCTAATACCCGAAGATTCAATATCAATCATATATAATTTTTTCAGAAATTGGTTGCCTTCTGCCGCCTGAAACGAGTTCTGATGCTGAATATCCGTGTTTATGATTGTAATCTAACTAACTACTTATTATTATTATTTATATTATAAAAACGGCTTTTGGTCAAGCATTTGAAAATTTCTGATTTATTATCAATGGGTTGGCGGAACGGTTGTGAACAATCTTTTCGTGAAAATTTGACGGTTAGACAGCGTTGCGCTTTTTGACATAGCCGCCTTAGATGGTCATAATAGCGGGTATGACCATTGCAGCATTCCACCGCTGCCGTAAAAGGGAGCACACAAATGGCAACCATCAGTTTATTAAAAAATACGATTCAGGAATATGCCTGGGGTTCGACGCGAGCGATTCCAGAACTGTTAGGTCGCCCGAATACCGAAAATCAACCTCAGGCAGAACTCTGGATGGGCGCGCATCCCAAAGCCCCCTCCTTAGTCTACCACAACGGCCGCTGGGTTTCCCTGCAACAGCTGATCGCCCAGAACCCCTATGATATTCTGGGGAAGACCGTAGCCCATAAATTCAATAATCGTCTGCCGTTTCTGTTTAAAGTCCTGGCAGCCGCAAAACCACTTTCCATTCAGGCTCATCCCAACAAACACCAAGCCCAAAAAGGCTTTCAGCGTGAAAATGAACAAAACATCCCTCTTGATGCCGCTGAACGCAATTATCGTGATGAAAATCACAAACCCGAATGTATATGCGCATTAACCCGTTTTTGGGCTTTGAGCCGTTTCCGAAGGACACCGAACATCCTAACCGACCTGCAACAACTGAATCTAAAGTTGCTCAATAATATGCTGGTCCAATTAAAACAGCGACCGACACCACAAGGGCTGCAACGATTTTATACATCATTGATGTCTCTGAGTCCGGATCAAAAAAAACGGGTTGTTGGTGAAGCGCTCAAAAAAGCACGCCATGATACCGCTGATCGTCCGGAGTTTCAGTGGATGATAAAACTGGCCAACCATTATCCTGAGGACATCGGTGTGCTTTCACCATTTTTTTTGAATCTGATCCGTCTAGAACCGGGTCAGGCCATTTATCTGGATGCCGGTGAACTCCATGCTTACCTGGAAGGGCTGGGCATCGAATTGATGGCGAATTCCGATAATGTCCTGCGGGGCGGATTAACACCCAAACACGTGGATGTGCCGGAATTGCTGCGCACATTGAATTTCGGAGGCCGCGACATTACCCTCCTGCAACCTCAGGCTGCGGGCACAAATGAGCACATTTACACCAGTCCGGCAGCAGAATTTGTTTTAGCGGTTATTACCCTGAACGCGGGCAGCGTTTATCATAGCCCGCCACAGCGCAGTGTAGAAATTATGATCTGCACACAGGGAAATTTAACGATTGCCGAACACGATTCTCAGACTGAAACCGAGTTGTCTCAGGGCGCCTCTGTGTTCATACCTGCATCGGTGAAGCGTTACAGCCTGAAAGGGGAGGGAACCTGTTATAAGGCCGGCGTACCCCTTTCCGTTGAGCGCGATCGCTCAGCGGTTGGTTAAGGGTAATACTTTTTCATTACAAAATGCATTAGCCCTAACTCCTTTCCTAATACTCACCTGGAAAGCTGTACATAAAGTACTAAAAAAAATACTACAGTTGCCGTATTGCGACTGCACTGCGCATCAGCTAAAATAGGGATAATTTGTTAAAGCGTCTGGGGGTGATTGAAATATGAGGCGTTGTCCATTGTGTTGGTCGGGTTTTGTGGTCCTGTTTATCGCTTTTGTATGTATCGGTCCGGTGTGGGCCCAGGAAAGCGAAAGGCTAAATATCAACACCGCTTCTGTCAGGGAACTGGCTGAATTGAAGAATGTCGGTCCCAAATACGCCGTGCGCATCGTCGAGCATCGCCAGAAATACGGTCCCTTCAAACTGACCGAAGAACTGATGGATGTTCCGGGAATTGGCTTACGGACTTTTGATAGAATCAAAAATCAGATCATCGCGCAATAAGCGCCATACTCCATCATGTGAGCGCTCCGAAAATCAGCCACCTGTCACAGACGGGTGGCTGATTCATTTATGTGCGATTCAATTGGCTCGCGCCCCGTGATGAGGCAGGTCTCATGCGAAATGGCGGCAGCAGGTTAAGAAAAAAAGGGTATACTATTGCAATGCTTTTTTAGCTGCTCCTATAAACTGCTCTTAAAGGAGGTGTCACATGCGGAAACGAAAAGGCTTTCTTCAAATGGCCATCATACTGGTAGTCATCTGCTTGAACATATCGGCTTTGCAGGCCGACGATAATCGCAAACTAAATATCAACACAGCATCAGCCGAAGAATTGGTCCAGTTGAAAGGTATTGGCCCCAAAAAAGCGGCAAAGATCGTCGAGTTCAGGGAAACCAACGGTCCGTTCCAAATACCCGAAGATCTCATTAAGGTTCAGGGGATCGGTCCCAAAACTTTTGAGGCTAACAAGGCGCGAATTGTGGTAAAACCCGATTAAGCAACGCGGCCACTTTTTGTGCGACCGCGAGTCTGCGGTTTAATTCAAAAATAGAGCGCGCATCGAAAATATTCCAATTGGTGATTTCTTCAGATATCCATCGACCGGATTAAAATTAAGTACAGACAGAAAAAAAGTCCCCATTTTTCCGACTTTTTACAAATTTTCATTTTCTTCTGGCATGCTTTTCGCAGCGAGCGAACAAATATTTGCTTAAATTTAAGATATTTCTTGACAAACCCCATTTAGATAAGATAGCACTTGCGTGCCAAATTATTTAAGCTTTTAACGCTTCGGAGGAGCAGGTGAGCTATGACACTCACAAAAGCAATGATCGTTGATGCCATTCATGAGCAACTTGGATACCCTAAAAACAAATCCGCCGAAATGCTTGAAACATTGCTGGAGTTGATCAAAGGTACCCTTGAAAAGGGTGAGGATGTTTTGATCAGCGGGTTCGGAAAGTTTTGCGTCAAGGCAAAGAACCAGCGTCGTGGACGAAACCCTGCTACCGGAGCAGATATGCTGCTCGACCATCGCCGAGTGGTCACCTTCAGATGTTCCCATTTGCTGAGAGAAAAAATTAACCACCAATACTAGCAATTGGCATTTTGCTGATCCTGCTGTTTTAACGTTAAGCTTAAACCAGGAACAACAGAATAATGGATTGGAGAAGGTCAAGGACGGATATGACCACTTCAATTGTAATAGTCAGCAACCTTTCGCTAAGGCATCTCTTCAATTCGAATGAGATGCTTTTTTAATGGATAGAAGCAATGCCTGGCATCTTCATTCGATGGCTGACCACGACAGCGGCTATTGTAGCCACCGCTTATCTGCTGGATGGTATCCAGGTGAGCGGTTTTTTTTCGGCTGTATTCGCAGCTGCGGTGCTGGGAATTTTAAATGCTGTTCTAAGGCCGGTTGCGCTGTTGCTGACGCTTCCGATTAATATATTAAGCCTGGGACTGTTTACCTTTATCATTAACGCGCTGATGCTAAAGATGGCCTCAGGTATCATTCCGGGTTTCGGTGTTTACGGATTTTGGACTGCCATTTTCGGATCATTGCTCATCAGCCTGATCAGCTGGCTCTTAAATTCATTTATCGGTGAACAGGGCACGGTATCTTCGATCCACGTCCAGCAGAACCGCACAAGGGCAAGGGGGGAGCAGGACGACACCATTGATTTGAAGCATAAAGGGAACAATCGCTGGGAATAAAAAGCGATCTCCAAAATGCATCTAACGCTCAATGGCTGTGTTTCCCCGATAATTCGGGATTACACGTCTATTTGTATAAAACAAAACGGAAAACCTTGCAGCCGAAATGGGCTGCAGGGTTTTTCTTTAAAGACGTACGCTGCTATTCTTTGAATATGGCTTTGGGTCGCTGGGTGTCTCCGGTGGCGTTGGGGAAATCTTTGGCGACGTAAGCTTTTTGGCCGGTTTCAATCAGATGGTTGGCCTCTTCCATGTAGTTGGCAAAACGCAGCTTACACTCGTAGAAGCCATGCCACCAGGCATAGTCAGGCGCCATCATCATCGCGCCCATGCGGGCCCGCCGGCCTTCATGGTGCCATAGTTCGTAGTATTCAACCTCCAAGCGTTCATCGAAAAATTTGGTTTTGTCCAGAAGACCTTTTTCGTAAAGCTCGGCAAGTTTGGCCTTGGCCGGTTTGAAGTAAACCTCGTTATACTCCTCCACAGCCTTGTCAAAACCGTTATAAAAATCATTGATCCAGGCCTCACCATGGCAGGCGCTGCAAATATTTTTCATTTTCTGACGTTCATCTTGCCAGTTGGTCCCGGAGGGAAACGGCTTAAAATCCTGGGGACGAACCGTTAGCGGCGCCTGGGTCTCCCAAGAGAGCCGCGAGGTCACATCATGGCTGGTGGGTTCTTTTCCGGAGCCGGACATGTGACAGGCCGCGCATGTCGGTGCGCGGTAATCCACACCCGGGGTCCAGGTACCGCCGGCCGCATTGAAATTGTACTCAGACTTGTAGGCATGGTAGATGGTACCATGTTTGGACTCTTCATAGATTTCGATCTGGGGATGATCCGGGCCCAGGTGGCATTGATCGCAGGCCTCTGGCATGCGGGCTTCGGCCACTGAAAACCGATGGCGGGTATGGCACGACGTGCAGGCGCCCTTACTGCCGTCCAGGTTGAGGCGCCCGACACCGGCGTTGGGCCAGGTGCCTGGATCGATTTTGCCTTTTTCATCAATCTTGATCACCGTGCCGTGACAGTTGAAGCAGCCGGTCTTGCGCTCATTGTCGGAGTTCATCCCCTTGTTCAACCAGGGGTCCAGTTTCCATATGATCTCGATGGTGTTGGCATGTTTGCTTTTGCTGTACTGGGTGGCCTCATCCGGGTGGCAGCGGGAGCAGTCCTTGGGCGTAACAATCGAGGCGATGGGCATTTTGTATTTGGCTTCGCCCCAAGGCATGTCCGATCGGCTATAATACTTCTCATGGTCCTGGGCGATGTCCCGGTCACCGGGCTGGACCAGGTGGCAGTCCAGGCAGGTGATATTGGCGTTGGCA
>JASFGH010000112.1:0-9627 GCA_050123865.1 Desulfobacterales bacterium
GAATGGAAAACAGGCCGGAAAAAGAACCAGGCTCGATATTGGATGCCATATACCAGTAGGCCGCAAATAAGATAGCCAAACCGATAACCGAGCCAGCAGCACCCTGCATCAGTCCCTGAAAGTAAAATGGAATCTTGATAAAGCGCTCGGCCGCTCCCACCAGCCGCATGATCTCAATTTCGTCCTGTCTGGAATAGATGACCAGGCGGATGGTGTTGGCCACGATAAACACAGCAGCCATAAAAAAAATCCCGCACATGGTATAGCCGGCCAATGTAAACAAATTAAAAACCTGGCTAAAACGTCCGAGCCACTGCTGCCCATATTCAACTTCCTGAACCGCATCCAGGGCTTCAATTTGAGCGGCCAGGGCCTCCAGTTTTTCCCAGCTCTGAAATTTGGCATCCAACTGGGTTTCAAATGCATCGGGCAGAGGGTTTTTATTCAGATTCTCAAAAAGAGATGTCTGGTGTTTCATCTGGGATTTTAATTGTCGCAGCGCGGCTTCTTTTGAAATAAACCGTATGCCTTTAACACCCTTCAGAGATTTTATTTGATGACCCACATCCGGCATCTCAGACGGCACAACATCCGGTTTCAGATAAACCATGATCCGCATCCCTTTTTTCCAGAAATTCATCATATCACTGGTATTGATAAAAAACAGAATAAAGGTACTGACAATCAGGATGGATAGCGAAATAGTCAATAGGGTAATGAGGTTTAACAACCGGTTGTTGCGAAAGTCTTCAAGGGCTCTTTTAAAAAATAGAATTGTCATAATGCTTTTCGATAATGGACGATCCTTCCAATCGCCCCTGTTTTAAATACAGCACGCGTCCCCCGGTTTTGCGAATGAGCGCTTTATCGTGTGTTGCAATAATGACGGTGGCGCCGCGGATATGAACGCCATTGAGCAATTTCATGATGGTATCGGCAGATTCGTCATCGAGGCTTCCGGTGGGTTCATCGGCCAATATTATTTTAGGATCTCCAATAATGGCACGCGCAACAGCAACCCGCTGCTGTTCACCTCCGGACAAACTTGGCGGAAGGGTGGTTTGGCGATCCTCCATACCGACCAATCGAAGCACACCGTTGACTCTTTTTTGAATCAAGCGCCTTTTTTTCCCCGCAGCTTCAAGCACCAGCGAAACGTTATCAAAAACGGTTCGGTTGGCGATCAGTTTGTAATCCTGGAAGATAATACCGAATTTTCTGCGCAGTAGTGGCAAGCGCTTGCGAGGAATGCGGGAAAGATTAATTCCATCGATCAAGACTTGCCCTTCCGAAACCGGTTCAGCCAAATACAGCAGCTTAAGCAAAGTGGTTTTTCCTGCTCCGCTGGCGCCGGTCAAAAAAACGAAATCATTTTTAAAAATATCAAGTGTAATATCAATCAGGGCTTTTTTGGTACCGTAATTGCGATGAACATGGAACATCCGGATTATTGAGCGTTTCTCATCTGTATCAATCATTCCATCACTTCCTGCCCCATCGCTCGGTAGAGGGTGGCTTTGGCAATCTTAAAATTATAAAGGGCGTTAAAATAATTGGTCAGGGTGTCAGATAGCAATGTCTGGGCATCCAGCACATCGGTCGTGGTGGCCACCTGTTCTTTAAACCGTTCCTGGTTAATTCGAAAATTTTCCTTGGCCTGTTCGATGGCTTTTTCAACCGTGATGATATTTTTTTCGCTTTCGCGGGTCCGCAGATAGGCGGTTTTAACCTCCAGCTCAATATTGTCCATGATTTGCTCCCGGCGATATTGCGCCTGGGAAAGGCGGTGCAATTTTTCTCTTACGCCAAAGTGGGTTCGACCCCACTCCCAGAAGTCCCATTCGGCTGTAGCCCGTATATTCCAGCGTCTCGCATCCGAGATGCCTTCCCCGCCGCTGACTTCCCAATCGTCGCCGGAGCGGATATACTCTCCTCTTAGATTGACTGAGGGCATGTAATCCTTTTTGGCCAGACCAACCTCTTTTTCAGCAATTTCAACATCGAGGTCTGCCACCGTGATTTCAAGCCGATTATTGGTGGCCGTATTCAGGCAATATTCGAAATCGTGCACAAAAGGTGTATAGTCAAGGACGTCCTGCAACTCCACCGGTGCATTGACCTGTCGGCGTAAAAGCGTATTGAATTGGGATTTGGCGATTGCCAGATCATTGAGGGCCACAATATGCTCCTGCCGGGCATTGGCTAGCGAGGCCTGGGACTCCAGTAAATCATTGAGCGGGGACATCCCGACCTCATAAAAATTTTCAGCAACCTCTTTCTGGGCAGCGATCTGGTTGACCCGCTGTTTGGCAACATCCAGTAATTTTAGCGCTTTTAAAACCGAGTAAAAGGCATTTTTGGCATCCAGAATCACATCCTGCCGCGTGATTTGTTCGCTAAATTCAGCCGCGTCTAAACCCATGTCAGCGATTCGATACTGATTAATCAGCGAAAACCCTCTGAATATGGGCTGGTTAAATGAGGTTACAAACGTGTATTCATCGTCAGGGCGCACGACAAAATCCGGACCGCTCCCAAGTCCGGTCAGTTCCTGGGTTTGTTCCCTGTTACGATGCTCATAGTCATAGGTGGCGCTGAGGGTCGGGAAAAACTGGGTGATGCTTGCTTTGCGGTTTTCTTGAGCAGCTCTGACCTCTTCCTGGGATTGTTTCAAGTTTAAATTGGCTTCGATTGCCATTTTAACCGTATCAGCCAGAGAAAACACTTCAGCTGGATCATCAGCTGCTGAAACCACCGGTATGAGCTGGATGGTTCCAGCGAGCACATATAAAAAAAGATTTTGTAGAAATCTGTTTTTCAGCATCATCTGTCATCCTCTCAAAAAAAATGCCAAGCATTTTACAGATACGATTTGACCGCCTGTGATTTTACTGCTACACCTCTCAGTGAGTTCAGGGAGTGCCTTTCCGGGTTTTCCTTGCTTAAAGCCTCCGCTATATCCCATTAACAGGCTTCTTTCTATTTAGTGGAGGCTTTTTTATATCCAATCATACTTTTAAAATCAATATTTTCATGCTTTCGTGATATACATATTTTCCGAAATATGGTTTTGTCTGTTGTTCACCTACATCTAACCCTTACATGTTTATGCCGGGATACGTCCTATGAAAGAAGAATTAATCGATCTATTGTGTCAAAAGTCCTTCAAATTCAGCCAGGAGCCGATTTATAAACTGGTGTCGGGCCGCATGAGCCAATTTTACGTCAATTGCAAACCGGTTACGCTTTGTGCCAGGGGAATGTTCCTGGCCGGGCACCTCTTATTTGATGCAATCAAAGACGACGATGTCACCGCCATTGGCGGTCTGACTTTTGGAGCCGACCCGCTGGCTGTCGCTACGGCCTTTACCTCCGAATTAAAAGCCAGACCGGTCAATGCTTTTTCCATTCGCAAGACCCGCAAGGATCACGGGATGATTCGCTGGATTGAAGGTGATATCCAAACGGGCGAACGGGTGGCCATCATTGACGATGTCGCCACGACCGGCGGCTCCACGATAAAAGCCATTGAACGCGCTCGCGCCGAGGGTCTTGAAGTTGTCAGGGCGGTGATTTTTGTTGATCGACTGGAAGGCGGGATTCAGAACATCAAACAGCACGTTTCAAAGGTATCCAGCATTATTACGCGGGATGAGCTGGTCGAACGTTGGCAGGCAATTCAGGGTGATTCTGCTGAATAGGATTGAATCATGTTTTGAAGACATCCAGCTAAATCCAGCAGTCCGTTATACGTTGTCAGTTGTTCGTTGAGAAGGGCAACAGGGCGCTCAGGATTATGAAATCGGAATATGGGGTACCTCGGACAACTTACGACGGACGACTGACGATATATGTAGCGCACGCATCATCGGATTCCCAGGCTGTAACCCGGCTGATGCGGATCGAAGGATCATCGATTTTGTTTTGAAGTTCAGTGGCTACAAAATAAGCGATATTTTCCGATGAGGGTTTCCCGTCCGGTATATAATCTAGCTCGTTTAAAAATTTGTGATCCAATTTTTTGATCACATCTGCCAGATGGGCTTTTATTTCCCCGAAATCCAAAAGCACACCACCGGCATTTAATTTGTCTCCAGTGACATATACCTCGATCTTCCAGTTGTGACCGTGCATATTTTCACATTTGGACCCGACCATTGTCAGCTGATGCGCTGCGGCAAAGCGTGTTACGACTTTTAGTTCAAACATATCATTAACCAAAAAATCCGAAATGCGAAGTCCGAAATCCGAAACAATTCCTAAATCCTAAATTCAAATTTTCAAAACTTTTGAATTTAATACATTCTATATAATTAATGCAAAAACGAATAATTTTTAAAACTAGCCGGTTGCTTTATTGGCATCTCCCTTAAGGATATTTTTTATTTTGTGAGAAATTTTTTTGGACTCGAGTTCGGCAAATTCCTTTAGAAGCGCTTCCTGCTTTTTGGTAATATGGGTGGGTGTCTTAATGGCGACTTGGATGATTTGGTCACCCCGTTGGGATGTTCTTAGCGATGGAATGCCTTCTCCATGGAAATAGAAAATATCACCCGGCTGCGTGCCTTTTGGAATTTTCAGCGTTTTGTCACCGTTTAAGGTCGGCACGCTGATTTTATCGCCCAGGGCAGCCTGGACAAATGAGATCGGGATCTCACAAATGATATCGGTATCCCGCCGTTTGAAGAATTCATGAGGCTCGACATGGATAAAAACGTATAAATCGCCAGGGGGGCCACCGAAGACACCCGGCTCGCCCTCTCCGGTCAGGCGCAACCGTGAGCCGTTATCAACGCCGGCAGGGATTTTAACCGCAACTGTTTTTCTGGCCATTACCTGGCCTGTTCCCCGGCATTCCGGACAGGGATGTGGAATAATCAGACCATTTCCACGGCATGTCGGACAGGTGGTGCGAACCGTAAAAAAACCCTGACTGCGGGACACTTGACCGGTGCCGTTGCAATGCCGGCAGCTTTCCGGTTCGGTGTTTTTCTCGCATCCATTGCCGCCACAATCGGGACAGGTTTCCCGTTTTTCGATTTCAATTTCGGTTTCGATTCCAAACACCGCCTCCATGAACGCCAGGCCGAGATCATAGCGCAAATCCGCTCCGGGCATAGCCCGGCTCCTTGAGCGCCGGCGGGATGTGAAACCAAAAAAGTCCTCAAAAATATCACCGAAGCTGGAAAAAATGTCTTCAAAGCCGCCAAAGCCGCTGAAGCCCGTATTTTCAAGGCCTGCATGTCCGTACTGGTCATAAAGGGAGCGTTTTTGTGGGTCCCGCAGGACTTCATATGCCTCAGCAGCTTCCTTGAATTGCTCTTCTGCCTTTTTGTCGTTTGGATTTCGGTCCGGATGGTATTTTAATGCCAGCTTACGGTAGGCGGCTTTCAATTCGCTGTCGGATGCGTTTGGGTTGACATTTAGAATTTCGTAATAATCCCGTTTGGTACTCATGTTTTCGTCCAATAAACGTCTCGGATTTTCTAAAGCTGTTTGAATATACTAGATGATCTATGAAAGCCGAGTTTGCCTTCCATTATGAAATATTGGAATGGTGCAAAGATGGAATAATGGTTTATTGAGGGATAAGATCCAATCTTAACCCTTTTCGTTGAACCGGATTCTGCCGTATACCTGCCATTGTAGCATGCCCAGACGTATTTTCCAATATTCCCGTATTGCACCGCTCCAGTAGGCACAAAGCGCTAAACTTTTGCTTTAATGTAATGCACCTATAATTGATGTCAATTTAGCCGTTTGATAATCCTTTACGGGTGCCCGTGCTGAACAGGAAAAGCGCTACAGTCAGGGTCATAACCGCGGCTCCCAGCGGAAAGGCTGCTTTCAATTGAAATACATCCATCATCAGGCCGCCGATTAACGATCCGCAAAGCATTCCCAGGCTGTGCGCCAGCGTCAAAATAGCCATCACAGAACCCATCGAGTCGGTTTCGCTGCCTTTCAGGACGCCGATGGCCATCAAAGCTGGCACCGCGACACCGCCGCCGATACCAAAAAAAATGCAGGCCCAGATGAGTCCCGTTAAATCCGGGGCCCATTCAAACGCCAAAATGGCCCCCGCAACGATCAGTCCTCCGGACGCTACCATCCAGCGCTTGTTGATTTTGTCGGCCAAATAGCCCATGGGCACATGCAGCACCCCGCTAACGAGCACACCCAGCATGATGAGTATGCCAATGGTTGAGCTTGAAGCATTATATTTAATTTTGGCATACAGCGGCAGAAAGGCCCAGATAATTCCGATGCACAGAATGTGAGAAAACCTGAACAGAAAAATACTGGCAATATCCCGTTCGGAAAATAGCTTTTTCCATTCGACCGGTGATTTTCCGCTGCTGATGTATTTTTCTGAGCGGGTGGGGGGCAATAAAAAGAGGCTTAAGAAAAATCCAATCAGAGCCAGAATCCCCATACAGGCAAACGAGGTTTGTAGACTGAAACGATCATGGATGACACCGCCTAAAAAGGGTCCGATGCTCAGCCCGCAGAACATAGACATATTAAATAGCCCCATGGTGAAGCCTTCCTTTCCGGGCGGTGTGATATCGCCGATATAAGCCTGAATGATGGGCATCAGCATGGCAGATGCGATCCCTTGAAAAAACCGCAGGGCGATCAGGGCATGGATATCTTTGAAAACAATAAATCCCGATGATATGGCCGCATAGGCCAGAAGCGCAGGTACAATCAGGGGCTTGCGCCCCTTGCGGTCTGAAAGCCGGCCAAAATATGGCAGAAAGAATGTACGCCCCAGAGAAAAAGAGCCAAAAATCATGCCAATGTAAAGGCCGCTGGCCCCCAGCTCATGGGCGTAAACCGGAAGCAGCGGTATTACAATGCCGACACCGGTAACGGTTGCAAATATCGAAAAAAAAAGGGTTGCAAATATTTTTTTATCGCCAATGCTCATGGATCATTTCGTTAAAATCGCGCTTAGGGATCGATTCAAATCGATGCGCCACAATACTTTTAATGGCTACTTGATTTATTCAAGGTGTCAGGTTTCAGGTGTCAGCTTTTGCCTGGAGTGCTTAATGAAGCCTTGAAGCCGGGGAACGGAATACAATCCATGAGAGATTTCGGTTTGGCGGTATAACCCTGACACCTGACACCTGAACACTGAAACCATAAAATTTATTGGATTGGAAATGAATATTTTATCTGTATTTGTGTTTACGACTGTCTTCTGCCAATGACGAGCGGTCAGTTACCAGCCGAAGACGAGCGCCACAAGACCCACCAGCCAGCAGTATGGCGCGAACATATGCAGGCTTCCCTTTTTGACGACCTGCAACAGTGCCCTTAAGGCAACGTAACCCACAATTGCTGCCGTGACGGCGCCCACCAGCAGAACTTTGATGGATAAATCCGTTTCGGATAAACCATTCCGAAGGCCAAGCAATCCGGCCCCGACAATAGCCGGTATAGACAGTAAAAAGGAATATCGGGCCGCCATCTCCCGCTCAATACCCAGCAGCAGCCCGATGCTGATCGTTGAGCCCGATCGCGAAATGCCCGGGATAATGGCCAATCCCTGTACAATACCGATCAGAAATGCGTTTTTAAGGTTCAGGCAGTCGACTCCGGACAGCCGGGCAGGTTTTATCATCCAACGGGTAAGCCATAACAGTGTGCCGGTTACCATCAGCATCAAACCGACGATCAAAACCGATGAAAACAGCCGATCAGCAATTCCGCTAAATGCCAGCCCCAGTAGGGCCGTCGGGATGCTTCCGATAACAATCAGCAATGCCATTTTTAATTCGGGATCGGATTCAATCGCCGATAGCGCGCGATCTTTTTTTCCCGCCGCTGCAAATAGCTGCAGCAGCGCCGTGACAATATTTTTGATTTCACGATTAAAGACAATAATGACAGTCGCCAATGTCCCCAGGTGGACGCTTACATCGAATAAAAGTTCGGCCTCCTTGAGTCCGAGAAACTGTTGCATCAGCACCAGATGGCCGGAACTGCTGACCGGCAAAAATTCGGTCAAACCCTGGATAATGCCCAGTATGATTGCCTCGAGTGTCGTCATATTTTCCAATACCAAACAATGGTTGCAGAAATTTAGCAATATTGCTGCATTTCGGCTGAGCGAAAATCCTAAACCCGAATTTCGAAATCCGAAACAAATCCTAAATCCGAATGTTCAAATGCCCAAAACACGTTGACGAATGTCAGTCCTGTTAGTTAATGTTTTGGGAAAATCTTTAAGGTTTTTAATTTTGAATTTTGGTCATTCGATATTGTTTCGAGTTTCGGATTTCGATTTTCTAGATTTCAACATAAGCTACACATCAATGATTTTACCTGTTTTTTCTGTTCCGTATCCTCCCAGGGCTTGCACGCGTTGCTTAAAGTCACGGCTGCTGATGATTTTAAAAAGGATCTGAAAGGCATCGGTTTCGAAAAATTCCGGCAGAACGACCAGGTCGTACTGTTCCGTGACCACCGGGATAAAATCCAAATCCAGGGCCTTGGCGGCTGCATAGATTCCCAGACCGGCATCTGCAGCCCCGCTCAGCACCGATACGGCCACAGCCATGTGGGTAAATTCTTCGTTTTGATAGCCGTCAATGTCGGCGGCTTTGGCGTCGATCTGTTTTAATTTGTAATCCAATAAAATACGCGTACCGGACCCGATTTGACGGTTGATGTAGGTGACTTCTTTGCGATTGAGATCGGCAATTCCGCTGATCTGTTTGGGGTTGCCCTTTTTTACAATCAGGCCCTGATCGCGCTGTACCAGATGAACCAGCTTAACTGGCGTTTCCGGCAGATGTTTCTCAAGGTAGGATATGTTATAGGATCCATCGGCAGTATCCAGAAGATGAGTGCCCGCCAGATGGCATACGCCGCGCTTAATGGCCATCAGACCGCCCATACTGCCGACATGGCTGGATGAAAGGGTGAATTCACCGCGGGCGGCTTTAAGCTGATCGGCAAGAACATCCAGGGAATTGTCATGGCTGCCCACGATGACAATGGTTTTCCGAATGGCCGGCAGCGGGCGCAGTAGTTCCGCCGAAACCGTTTCTGAATCGTTGATGCCTTCGACGTGGTTGGGTATGCGAATGATGCCGTCGGCTTCGGTGATGGATGTAATAGTGCCTGCGCCTCTGGGCAGCGGGGTCGCCACAATACGGCCGCGCACCTCTCCCATTTTTACCCGCAAGAATTCCTCTACCCCGAGTTTGGAGGCAATCTTTTTCGTCGGCCGTACACCGACGGTTTCCCGCGGCGTCGCGGGCTGACCGAGAAAAGCCTGCAGCAGCGGCTGGACAAATTGTTCAAAAGCAATAATGGCCGAAACCGGGTAACCCGGAATGCCAAAGATCGGTTTGGTTGCCACCGATCCGATGACAATGGGCTTGCCGGGCATGATCGTTACGCCGTGAACGTGAATTTTGCCCAGTTCGACAATGGCCGTTTTGGCAAAATCCTCAGAGCCGGCCGAGGAACCGCCGAGCACCAGAATCATCTGGTAATCCTCATCTACAGCGGCTTTGATAGCCGCTTTAATCTTGCCCGTATCGTCCACAACCATGTCGTGGCGGCGAAAAGCGCCGCCAAATTTTTCAATCAGCTTGCCCAGGACAA
>JASFGH010000113.1:0-9579 GCA_050123865.1 Desulfobacterales bacterium
TGAAAGATATTGCCCTCGTTTACCGCTCGAATGGCAGTCGGCATATCCGCTGTGCCGGTCAACATCATGCGTACGGTATCCGGGC
This sequence comes from Desulfobacterales bacterium, assembly GCA_050123865.1. GTDB lineage: Bacteria > Desulfobacterota > Desulfobacteria > Desulfobacterales > JAHEIW01 > JAHEIW01. The sequence goes on from JASFGH010000113.1 coordinate 86, forward strand.
TGGTTTTTTTGACGTACGCTAAAAATTCAATACCATTCATGCCCGGCATCATAAAGTCGGAAACAATCACAGCATAGGGCCCATTTTCCTGCACCAGTTTCAAGGCATCCTCGCCACTGAGCGCGGTGTCGATTCGAAACTGATTCCGCAGCTGGCGCCTGAGTCCGGCCAGCACCATGGCATCGTCATCGACCAGCAACACTTTATCTTTCATAACACGTTCCTCTCTGCAAGATTCTGACACACTATTTGCCATTCTTCTACCCGATGGCCAATCCCCAGGTTTTCAAGATACCCGCGATCCAGTTGTTTTAATACGCCGGAGTTATCTTCATCCATTTTTAGACGGTCATATGCATCCCCAAAATGCACGGCGGTAAGAAGCCCGATTGAGGCCGCCAGGCTCTTGCCGGGACAATGATGATACGCTATCGCTTCAATGACCGGGTAATCCAATCCCCATAACCCCATTAAATAAGCGCCAATTTCTGCATGGCTGGTTCCAAACCGATCATTTTCAAGTTCCCACAGATTTTTTCCATTGCGCCGGGCTTCAATTAATATTTCTTGATACGCTTCTTGAAAATTGGTGACCAGGATCAGTTTTCCCAGGTCGTGAAACATGCCGGCCATTAGGGCGTTATTGACCAGGTATTGATCCAGGCGTTCCTCTTTGGAAATGGTCTGGGCAAACATACTGACGGACATGCTGTGATTAAACAGTTCGTTGAAGTTAAACCTGGCGTATTTTTTCTGATTAAATTCGGAAAAAATCTTGACCGAAAGCACCAGGGCTTTAATGGTTTCGGTCCCCAGCAGCATAACCGCCTCTTTGGGATTGTTGATTTTACGAACGAGCCCGAAAAATGCCGAATTGACCACCTGTAAAATTTTGGCCGTCATTGCCAGATCGGTTGCAATAATATCGCTGATTCTTTTCAGCGAGGGATCCGGTGCATGCAGCTCATTGATGACTTCGGTATAGATCGCCGGCAGGCTTGGAAGCGTTTCAGTTTGTGAAACAATGCGCTTGATGGATTCATCTTCCAGCAAATTCCGTAAACCAAAAAGCTTGGTTAAGGTTTGTTTTAAAATATCGACATCACAGGGTTTGGAAAGGCTTTGATGCGCCAATTGAACCGACTTAAACGTGGTTTCCTGTTCCACCTGCCCGGAAAGAATAATGCGCACCACCTGCGGATGCAGGCGCTTGACTTCAGCGAGCAGCTGGGCGCCATCCATCTCCGGCATTCTTAAGTCGGAAACGATAACATCGATGGGCTCGGCGCTCAATATCTCCAGCGCCTTTTTGCTGCTCGTCAAAAAGCGCATCTCCCACTCCGCACGCATTTTCCTGAGGGACCGCTGAAGGCCTTTTAAGACCATGGGTTCATCATCAACGAATAAAATGCGTCTTTTGGATTGATCATTCATTTCCAGATAAAGTCGTGTCTATGGGCAGCCGGATGACAAATGTGGTGCCTTTGTTTTCTTTGGTTTCAATATCAATCGAACCGTCATGCTTATCAACGATCACGGAAAGGGCGATGGCCAGCCCCTGGCCGGTCCCGCGTCCCGGTTCCTTGGTGGTAAAAAACAGATCGAATATCCGATGCCGGATATGCTCCGGGATACCGGCGCCCGTATCAGAGATTCGAATTTCAGCCCGGTTTTCGGCCTGGCTGGTACCGATGGTTATGATGCCTTTTTCAGTAGAATTTTCAGCATTTGCATCGGCGATGGCATGTGCGGCGTTCACAATTAAATTCAATATGACCTGGTTAAATTCCGCGCGGTGGCAGGGCACGGTCGGCAGTGCGGTATCGAAATCGGTTTTAAAATCGGCCACATATTTCCACTCATTGCGTGTAAAGGTGATGGTTTTTTCAATTTCTTTATTGATATCAACCGGTTCTTTTTCATCTCCACCCGGATGGGCATATATTTTCATGGCCTGTACGATATGGGTGATCCGATCGACGCCTTTGAGCGTCTGCTCGATAGCCAGCGGGACTTCTTCCTCGAGATAGGCAATGTCCAACTCCTCTAATTGTGCTTCAACATCCTGAATGTGTTCTGGGTTTAATGTGCCGGCTTTAGCGGCATTGATGGAATCTTTGTACAGGTTGCAGGCCTCCACTAAATCCCTGAAGGCATCCTGCAAAAAGCGGGTGTTGTCACCCACAAATTGGGTCGGGGTGTTAATCTCATGCGCAATACCGGCAGCCAGTTGCCCGATGGTTTCCATTTTTTGAGACTGATGCAGCTGGGCTTCAAATTTTATGCGGTCGGTTAAATCCAGCATAACGCTGACAATGCCGGCGATCATCCCATTATGGTCGCTAAACGATGCGCGGCTGAACAAAAAATCACGCTTGAGGCCGTCGGCACATGCAATAGCAGCTTCATATGTCTGTATTCCAGGGTGGTCGAGCAGTTTTTTATCGTTTTCCAGACAAAAATCTGTCAGCACCTGCGGAATGATATCCGGCAGATCAAAAACCGATTGTCCCACAATATTTTCGCAGCGGGTTCCCAGAATTTTTTCCGCAAAGGCCGCGTTGCAATCGACGAATACGCCGTCTTTATCTCTAAAAAAGGCCGGATGGGGGATGGTATTGATTAAAGTGGACAGAATCTGTAGAGAATTGTTCAATGGCTTTGAATTTTTATCAGCTGTATTCATTTTATTTTCTAACAATATGAAATAATTTAATTTCTAGTATAATGATTTCTCAAACACTCTGATAAAATGGCAGTCGCAGTTCGAATGGGTGATGCAACCCGATGCTTCAAGTCCCATCTGCAAAGAAATCAGCGGTCGAAGACACAAGTTTCATCGGCCCAAATGGCCAGAATCTTTACCTGTTTATGGTATTCGTCGGGCGAATTTGCTTATTTTTATGAACAACCCGGTAATTTTAGAGTCCACTGATGTGAAGGCATTTGCCAGGACGATAATGAAAGGTCTGCAGAACGTCAGAGTACCGGGTCATGTTCCCCAAAAAATGCGGGAGCAGAGGGTGATTATCAATGGTCAGCAAGCAATGAAACCCTTTTAAATAACAATATAAAAGCCTTTATTTGTAGTCCCTAATTTTTTCTTGACATCGCTTTGATTCTTTATTAGCCTTTCAGGTTCGAATTCATCCCCAGTAGCTCAGTCGGCAGAGCAGGTGGCTGTTAACCACCGGGTCCGCGGTTCGAGTCCGTGCTGGGGAGCCAAATTTAAAAAGGCCCAATCAAATGATTGGGCCTCTTAATTTCAGGAGTTCAGATGCCATATTGGGTATACATTCTACAAAACGAAGCAACTGGCTAACAATACAAGCGGAAATCATCCGGTCCGAAAAGACGAAATTTGCGTCACCATACCAATGAAAGCAGATCAAATCATTTGCAAACCTTGGACATTTCGTATAGAGATGAACTAAAATTTTTCCGGAGGAGACCATGAAAACACTTGTGGCTTACTATTCTGAAAGCGGCAATACCGAGAAATTGGCTCAGGCGATTTATGAGGGTCTGAAAGTAACAGATAACGAAATCAAAAAAATCAGTGACGCAATACATTTTGAAGACTATGACGTTATCTTTGTGGGCTTTCCGGTACATGGCAGCAGTGTGCCGGCAAAAGTGGAAAAGTGTCTCAAGCGTATCCCGCAAGGCAAAAATCTGGCTATTTTCGGCACGCATGGTTCACTTCGAGGCGGCCCGCTGGCGATCTCAGCCTTTCACTATGCGATCACGCTGGCGCCCAAGGCGAGGGTCATGGGGACATTCGGATGCCGGGGTCAGGTCAAGGCCAGTCTTCTTGACAAACTGATAAATAATCCCGAATATCGATTCTGGGCGTTAGAGGCGCAGAGCGCCGAAGGGCACCCAGATGAGGCGGATCTTGCAGATGGCAAACAATTTGCTCAATTGATGTTGCTAAAAGCGGAACAATTATAACAACCTTCGGCAAGCGCTCATCAATTATTTTGTTATGGGTTTCAGCTTGAGATACAGCTCATCCAGTTGTGCTTTGCTGGTTTCCGACGGCGCCTGGGTCAGAAGGCAGGCGGCCTTCTGGGTTTTGGGAAAGGCAATTACATCCCGAATAGAGGATTGAGTGCACATCAGCATCACCAGCCGATCAAAACCAATGGCTATCCCGCCATGGGGCGGCGCGCCGGAATCCAATGCATCAAGTAAAAATCCAAACTTGCCTTCATAGGTCTTGCGATCCATGTTTAGGGCCTTAAATACCTTTTCCTGCAAGCTGCGTTGATGGATGCGGATGCTGCCACCGCCAATTTCAAATCCGTTTAGCACCAGATCGTAGGCCCGGCTTTTCACCGTCAGCGGTTCTTTTTCGAGGCTATTGTAGTCCTCCTCCAGGGGAGAGGTAAACGGGTGATGCAAGGCCTGCAGTCGTTTTTCGGTTTCATCGTATTCGAACATCGGGAAACGCGTGACCCATAAAAAATGATACTCGTTTTCATCGATCAAACCCTGGGTTTTGCCAAGATGATTTCGAAGATGCCCCAAGGCCTCATTCACAATCTTGGGCTGGTCCGCCACAAAAAATACCAGGTCTCCAGGCGCCATATCGATCCGCTCGGCCAGGGCCTCTTTTTCGACATCCGAAAAGAACTTGGTGATCGGAGATTGCCACTCATTTTGTTTAACTTTTATCCAGGCCATTCCTTTGGCCCGGTAAACACTGACTAGATCCGTCAAATCGTCAATTTCTTTACGCGAAAAATTATTGCACCCTTTGGCGTTCAGGGCTTTGACGATACCGCCCTTTTTGACCGCATCGGCAAATACCTTAAATTTGGAGCCGGCAATAATATCGGAAATATCCTTAAGTTCCAGATCAAAACGGGTATCGGGTTTGTCCAGACCGTAGCGGCCGACGGCTTCCTCGAAAGTTAATTGAGAAAACGGGCGCTTGAGTTTTATGCCGAGGACTTTCTTGAAAAGTCGGGCCATCAGGCCCTCGGTCAGCTTCATGATATCCTCTTCACCCACAAAAGACATTTCAATATCGATCTGGGTGAATTCAGGCTGACGATCGGCGCGCAGGTCCTCGTCCCGAAAGCAGCGCACGATTTGGTAATAGCGATCATATCCGGAAATCATAAAAAGCTGTTTGAAAATTTGCGGCGATTGTGGCAGGGCATAAAATTGACCCGGATTGACGCGGCTGGGGACAAGATAGTCCCTGGCACCTTCCGGAGTGCTGCGGGTTAAGAAAGGCGTTTCCAGATCAAGGAAGCCGTTTTTATTGAGATACTCTCTGACCGCAGCTGTGGTTCGGTGCCGCAGGATAAGATTTTTTTGCATTGCAGGTCGTCGCAGATCCAGATGACGATGTTTGAGCCGGATGGTTTCAGACGCATCGATGGCATCTTCGATCAGAAACGGCGGGGTTGTGGCATTATTTAAGATCTTAAATTCGGTAACAGCAACTTCAATCTCACCGGTTTTCAAATTCGGATTCAGCATATCCGCCGGGCGCATGTCCACTTTGCCGCGCACAGCCAACACATACTCATTGCGAATGGCATGCGCCTTGGCATGAACTTTTTTGTCTACTTTCGGATTGAACACCACCTGGGTGATGCCCTCCCGATCCCTTAGATCCACAAAGATCACGCCCCCGTGATCCCGGCGGCGATGGACCCAGCCCATCAACACCACTTCCTTGCCAACGTCACTGGCATTAAGCTCCCAGCAATGATGTGTTCTGCGCATGTCACCAAGTTGATCTGGCAATATCGTCTCCTTGTTCTATTGGTTTTATTCGTTCGATTGGTTTCATTGGTTATGCATTTTGGCGAACCAATTAAACCAATAAAACAAATAAAACTATTTTTTTATTATTTTTTTCTTAACATTTTCAACCAGGCCATCAAATGGAATTGACACCTGGTCTTTGGTTTCCATATTGCGCAGGATGGCCTCAGCTTTTTTGAGCTCGTCGTCGCCGACAATCAGCACATATCCGGCAGCGAGCCGGTCGGCCCGCTTCATCTGACTTTTCAGGCCTTTTGCGCCAAAATCCAGTTCCGCGTTGATGCCTTCATCCCCCAGGGCACAGACCCACTCAAACGCCTGCAGGCGGCTTTTTTCCCCCAAAGCCGCCACGAAAATATCCGGTTTGCGGTCAAATTGATCCGCTTTAAGACCGGTTAATTCAGTCAGCCGGTCAAAACCAATGGCAAAACCGGTGGCCGGAATGTCGGGTCCGCCCAGCTCGCTGACCAGCCCGTCGTAGCGACCGCCGCCGGCAACCGCATTCTGCGCCCCCAAGGATTCGGTCTGAATCTCAAACGTGGTTCGCGCATAGTAATCCAGACCGCGTACCAGGTTTTTATCGACCACAAAGGGAACTTTTAGTACTTGCAGCATACTTTGGACTTCATCAAAATCGGCTTTGCATTCCGAATCGAGGTAATCGATTATAGCGGGGGCATCTGCCATCGCCGCCCGGCAGTCCGGCACCTTGCAATCCAACACCCTCAAGGGGTTACGATCTTTGCGTCGCTTGCAATTGGCACACAGCTGATCACTGACGGATTCTAAAAATTCCGATAGAGCGGCTTTAAACTGCGGTCGGCATTTTGGACAACCCAAAGAGTTGATGTGGGCTTTGACATCGGCCACTTTCAGTCGCTTAAACAAAATAACCAGAAGAAAAATGAGCTGGACATCCACCAGTCCGGATTGGACACCGAAGATCTCGGCATTGATCTGATAAAATTGCCGATACCTGCCCTTCTGCGGCCGTTCGCGGCGAAACATAGGTCCGATGGTGTAAAATTTTTGAACCGGGTCCTTGGCATACAGACGATGTTGTATGTAGGCCCGCGTAATCGAAGCGGTGGCCTCCGGACGCAGGGTGATCAGGTCGCCTTTGCGATCCGCAAAGGTATACATCTCCTTTTCGACAATGTCGGTATCTTCACCAATGCTTCTGGCAAAAAGTTCGGTCCGCTCCATTATGGGAATCCGGATCTCTTTAAAGCCAAAATCTTCCAGAAGCTCGCGCGCAACCTTTTCAACAGCCTGCCAGAGCTCAACTTCACCGGGAAGGATATCTTTAAATCCCCTGATTAACTGAATCATCGAATTTAAAACCCATATGTAAATCTTTTAAACTGGTTTCGAGTAAATCTGATTTTTTATCTCAGTATTCATGCCTTAGTCAACCCTATTATCACTATTTATAAATCGACATAATTTCGGCTATTGCTAAATTCTCTCGCTTCTGATTATAAAGAAATTTAATGAGGACACTCTGAATAATTTTGAGACCATTTTGGTAAAAAGGAATTTGATGTGGCCCGTTTTGGAAAACACAATGGATTGACAGATGTGGCCGGCATTGAAGTGGGTCATTACACCGACACAGATGCCGCCAGCGGCGTCACGGTGGTGATTTGTGCCGAAGGTGCTGTAACCGGTGTTGACGTCCGCGGTTCGGCGCCCGGTACGCGTGAAACCGATCTGCTGGCGCCGACGAATCTGGTTGACAATGCGCAGGCGGTGGTCCTTTCCGGTGGTTCCGTTTATGGTTTGGCAGCCGCTGATGGGGTGGTTCGCTGGCTGGCGAAAAATGGATCTGGATTTCCGCTGGACAAGGGCTATGTCGCTCCGATTGTACCGGCCGCGGTTCTGTACGACCTTGATCGCGGATCTCAATTTGTTCCGCCCATCAGTGCAGAATGGGGTCAAAAAGCATGCCGCGCAGCCAATACCGGTCCGGTGGCCTGCGGCTGCTTGGGGGCCGGAACCGGAGCTTGGGCCGGCAGCATCAAGGGGGGGCTGGGGACTACCAGCTGCATTCTGGATTCCGGCATTACTGTAGCTGCCTTAGCAGCCGTTAATTCGGGAGGATCGGTCATCGATTCGGCTACCGGGCGGCCCTGGGAAATTCATCTGGAAATGGCGCAGGAGTTCGGTCAACAGGGGAAGCGGGCGGTAAAGCTGCCGCCGCTGCCCGCGAGTTCCTCGGCCCAAAACACAACCATCGCAGTGGTTGCCACCGACGCCATCCTGCACAAGGCGCAGGCCGCCAAAGTTGCTCAAATGGCGCATGATGGCATGGGGCGCGCCATTCGTCCGGCACACACCATGTTTGATGGCGACACCATCTTTTGTATGGCCACTGGCAAAAAGAAATTACCGCAAACGACGGGATTTTTCAGCGCCGCCCAGGCCCAGGCCATCAGCGACATCGGTCATGCCGTGGCGGATTGCCTGTCCAGAGCCATCATAACGGCCATTCTTGAGGCCCAAAGTATGGCCGGCATGACGGCATTCTGTGATCTTGAGGATCGATAAAGCGGTAATGGCAAATCGATATGCAATCCAATCAGTAAAAATTTTAACCCTATCAAAATGTTTAGCTAAAAGGAGGCGATATGAAAAGATTGCGACTTATCATTTTAGTTTTGGCGATTATGCTTCCGTCCAGCCAAGTTTTTGCAGCCACACCTGTAAAAGGAGGCAGTTTAGTTGTCTGCCAGCCGGCTGAACCGCCAGGTCTGGACCCCACCGCGAACACAGCCGCAGCCATCGACCGGGTGGTATTTGCCAATATCTACGAAGGCCTCGTCAAGGTCAACCGCAATGGCGCATTTGTCCCCGGCCTGGCAACCGCCTGGACTGTTTCCCCTGACGGCAAAATCTACACCTTTAAACTGCGCAAGGGTGTGAGCTTCCACAACGGGCAATCTTTCAATGCTGCGGTGGCCAAATGGAATCTGGAGCGCAACGCCGCCGAAAATACCAAAAACGCTCATCCTGAATTTTTTCGCGCCATCGAAAAAATCGACACACCGGACGACTACACGCTGGTGATAACCCTCAAGGATGTCGATGCCCTGTTTATCGCCCACATGGCTGAAGGTGATGCCGTCATGCTGCCTCTACAGGGTTATGAAAAAGCCGCCAGCGAGCCCGTGGGTACCGGCCCTTTCAAGTTTGTATCTTGGGTGCGCGGGGATCGGGTGGAGATGGCCCGCAACGAAAAATACTGGAATCAGGCCCTGCCCTATTTGGATAAAGTCACCTTCAAGTTTATTGGCGATGCGAGCGCACAGATTGCTGCGCTCAAAGCCGGAGACATCGATGTCATCGGTTATATTGCCGCTCCAGAGCAGGCCTCCGAGATGGCCAAGGATAAGAGCTTTAAGGTGTATGCAGGCACCACCACCGGTGAGGTCATCATGTCCACAAACAACAAGCAAAAACCCTTTGATAACAAACTGGTTCGTCAGGCCATAGCCCATGCCATTGACCGGCAGACCGTTATCGAACTGGTGATGTTCGGTTACGGTACGCCCATTGGCTCCCACTGGTCACCGTCAACTCCCTACTATATGGATTTGACCGGAAAATTTCCCTATGACCCCCAAAAAGCCAGAGAGTTGCTGAAACAGGCCGGATATCCCAACGGGTTTGAGGCTACCATAAAGCTGCCGGCGATCTATTCATAT
>JASFGH010000114.1:0-9560 GCA_050123865.1 Desulfobacterales bacterium
ATTCGTGTACCTTTCCAATGTTTGCTTGATGTACTCGTTTTCATCGATCGGCATGTTCGGCTCCTTACAGTTCTGTTCAGCAGGGCATCCAGTCGTGCGGTGCGGAAAACCACCTGACAAAAATTGTGCATCAAATATGAGCTAACGGCACTATTAGAACCGTTTCACTTAATCTTATCAGACCGTCGTTGTCAAATCCAATCAAAACAATCCAATCCTCGGAGAAGATATTATTTTCTGGTCCCAACAGGCGCTGACCGACATGACCGGCAAGAACGCGGTGCTGGACCACTTGAACACCGAAATGCAAACGATCCGCAGATCGCCGCAAGAGCGGATATTTGCCGAACTGGGTGAGACCAAGCCTTACCCGCTGGCGCCCGATGACCCCGAGCCCTGTGTCGTCCTGGCCCGCGGCGATCAGAACAATGTCAGGGCGCTGGCCTTGCTAAAATTGGAATGCGGCAAGATTACCAGCATTGGCATTTGTTCGGATGCCCCGCATCCATCGACCGCCAAACGAACGGGCGAATATCCGCGGTAAGGGGGTTCAGGGTTTACATGATTGTATCACCCTGGATCAGAAAGCAACGGCGTGCATAAAAGCGTGATTTCCACCTATTTGATTTTGAAACTTTACCGGACTTTGTTTGTAATTTGACCCAATTTACGGTAGGGGTATTTCATGGTTCTAAGGTTTCGGGTTCACAGGTTCAAACTTTCAATTTCTGCTGCTTTTTAACACTGAACCTCTGAACGTTGATCCTTTGAACCCTTTGATGTTTTGCAAATCACACAACCGTAAAACAGGATTTATAAAAAGGAGAAACCCAAAATGCCTACCACCGGAAAAATAGTTGATGGTTTTCGTTTTATGCCCCCGTCTTTGAGTGCCTGGATCGGCAAAGACATTCCCGATCAGCCGTATATCGGTGACATTCCCTGGACACCGCTTGACAGGCCGATCGAAGAAGCCACTTTTACCCTCGTCACGACCGCCGGCATCAGCATGAAATCCGATCCGCCGTTTGATCTGGAGCGCGAAAAAAGAGAGCCTGCCTGGGGGGACCCGAGCCTCCGCACGATTCCGCGCACAGCAACTGAGAGTGATATCGAAGTCAGCCACCTGCACATCAATACCGGCTATATCAAAGAGGACATCAATGTAATGCTTCCGCTGACACGATTTGCCGAGTTTGAAAAAGAGGGGGTCATCGGCAGCCTGGCACCCACCTGCTATTCCTTTTACGGTTTTCAGATGGATGCCACGGCGCTGCTGGCTGAAAGTGCACCCCAGATGGCCGAACAGATGCGCCGGGAAAATGTGGAGGCCGTTTTGCTGACACCGGCCTGACCCTACTGCTGCCGGTCCGTGGGACAGGTCGCCCATTATTTGGAATCGCAGGGATTTGCCACCGTAACCTTAACGATGACGCCTGAGTTTCACCGGGAAGTGGGTATTCCGCGCGTGGCCGCCATTGAATACCCTTATGGCCGCCCAGTGGGACAGGTAAACGATCAAAAGGGTCAAAGGGAAGTGCTTCAGGCAGCCCTGCGGGTTTTTGAAAAAGCAAAATCGCCCGGGCAGCTGTTTAACCTGCCGTTTACCTGGCCCGAGGAACCCAAACATACCGATTGGCAACCACCGGAGATATCACCGATTATCAAATTGCATCTGGATGAAATTAAGGCACTGGGAGCTAAGCTCCGCAAAAAGCGATCTTAAAAAAGCATCCTAAAAAGTGATTCATTCTATGAGTGCCTAAAATTATGGTGTCGCTGCACTCCATCCTTTTTAAAAAGATAGAGTTCCTCAACTTTAGGCACTCATTGAAGTTGGTGAATTGAAATGCCAGTTGCGAAAATCGGGAACCACAGCCTTTATTATAAAATTATCGGGCAGGGCCACCCCCTGGTCATGATCAGAGGGGTGGGCAGCAATGTGGACCACTGGTATGATCAGGTGCCGGCCCTATCTCAAAAATTTCAGTTGCTGGTTTTTGATAATCGCGGTATCGCCCGTTCGTCGGATCCCGGCGGGCCTTTTTCCATTCGCGACATGGCCGCTGACACTACTGCCTTGATGGATGCGGTGGGTATTAAAAAAGCACACGTACTGGGTTATTCCATGGGGGGCATGATCGCTCAGGAAATGGCACTCAATTACCCGAAAAAGATAGCGGGGCTTATTCTGGTGGCAACGGATTGCGGCATCTCCCTGCGCATTAAAGCAAAACCGGAAACCACCAGGCTGTTCAGCGAAATGATTCGCCTGGGCACAGATGACGCCAAGTTAGCGGCAGCAGGGTGTTTGTTTGCAAAGCAGACTTTTGAAAGAAAACCGGATGTTATTCAGCGCTACACCGAGGTTTCACAGCGGTTTGCCGCTTCACAGAAAATGCTTGCAAAGCAATGGGCTGCTGTCACACAACATGATGCCTGTAAACGCCTGCCACACATTTCTTCACCAACCCTTGCCATCACCAGCTCCGAGGATGTGCTCATTCCACCGCAAAACGCTGCAATATTGACCGAAAGAATCCCCGATGCACAAATGGTCTCCATCGATGGCGGTGGTCATCTGTTTTTGATTGAACAGCCCCGGCAGTTCAATCAAGCCGTAGTTAATTTCCTGGAGGGGCTCTCTTAATAGACGGGTTCAGGGTTCAAAGGTTCAGAGGTTAAATGGCAGAGGCTAAATGCGGAATTGATTGTCAAATCGAATACTCTGAACATTGGCTTCGGCTGGATAATCATGCCCTCATCAAATCAGGCTAATGACATAAGGTGCGATGACGGTTACCGGATTGGATATCCAACAACCACCACGATTGGGCTACCCCGAAAAATTTGTGAGATTGAAACCGTATCTGAAATTTAGAATTTTGTGCGTTTGTTTTCTGTCTTCTGTATTCTGTCCTCTGTCTTCTTCTTGCCCGGCGTAGCTTGATAAAGCGAAGACGGATCTTCTGCCTTCTGTCTTTTGCAAATTTACTCGGCGAGCAACCATTGATAGGCTCTGCTGAACCCCCGCAGGGAAAAGGTGGGCTGCCGGGCAAGATCCGGCGCAGTATCGAATTCGACCTTAATGCGCAGCCCGCGTCGCATGGTGCGGATGAGATCGCCGCTTTTTTCCACTTCGTCGGTCAGGCAGTTGCCGTTGCAACCCTTTACGCCTGAACGAAGGGCCAGAGTGTCAACCCTGTCTACCCGATAGGAAAAATAATCTGAAACAATCGTTCGACCCGATCTTAAGGTCAATTCAATTCGGTCCGTAAAAGATGCAGATACCGCCAGCCATAAAGAGTTGTTACCACTCCCGGCATAAGTGCCGATTCTTTTGCGATTCGTGTTTGTTGCCGGATCGAGTTCTTCGATTCCCACCCAGTCAGCAAATTTAATCTCCTCCGCCACGCTGGTGGCGGAAAATACCAACAGCGATACGATGATGACCAACCCTATGTGAAACAGCGTTTTCATTGAACCATCCTTTCATTTAGGCGATCAAATCTTACTAATTTTAGATTGGCCGGGCGCGTATTGCAAGCAGGAAAATGCCTTCAAAAGTTCGATGGCCGCGCGTTGCAAAAGCAGTCGGCAGGCACAAAAAAAGGGCGTCTCATCAATATTAGATGAAACGCCCTCAATTCGCTTGGAAATGCAATTAAACTACAGTGACATTTACCGCGGCCGGCCCTTTCTGGCCTTCCTCGATATCAAACGTCACCTGGTCGCCTTCATTCAGAGATTTGAACCCGGACGTGTTGATGCCTGAGTAATGTACAAAAACATCTGGACCGTCTTCCTGCTCGATGAAGCCATAGCCTTTGCTGCTGTTAAACCATTTTACAATTCCATTGGCCATAATAACACCCTCCTAGATTAAAAGTTTATCATAGTTTCATACTGCAGGGTGCCACTTTGACAAATGGAACTTTCCCCTGAATGAAACCGGCCCGTCAAACCAGAACGCGCCTTTTTAACAGCAGAACACTAACAAGTTTTATAAAAAAATCAAGCCCATTGTTCAAATATTTTTTAAATCACGCAAAGATGGACAAAAATGGCATCGTCGCAGCTGATATACCGGACCGATACCGGTGCCATTCCGCAAAGCCGCGCCCGCCGAAGCACGAGCGCAATTTCGTCTAAAAACGAATGAAAATCAACACCATAGCCGTCTATTGACAAACCGAAACTGCTCCTCTATGGTACCTTGAAACCTAACCCAAATATCATGACTGCCGGGAGCCGCGCGACTATGGACGCGACACTTTATCGCAAGAATCGCAAGCATTGGAACGTTCCTCCCGCAGTTGTTTCCACCGCCCGAAGCATTGATTGCCTTTTCTACTGTAAGACTTTACCGCAAGGTGCACCGACCCGGACAAATCCAAAAAAGACCCGTATATCACCTGCCTTCAAACTCAACGAAATGAAAGGAGGATGTGCATGAAAAAAGGATTATGGATTACCATGATGGTTGTTTTAGCGGTTTCATTTGCCTTCAGCGCCGGCCAGGCCAAGCCATTTAAAATCGCGGCCATTTTTCAGACGGCGATTGAGGAACCGTGGGATGGCGTTATTCATAAGGCCTGCCTGCAAGCCAAAAAAGAAATGGGCAATATTGAATATGAGTTCACCGAAAAAATTGCAGCCGCTGATTTTGAAAAGGTTCTGCGGGAGTATGCTGAAAGAGGGTTTGACCTGATTGTGGGCGATGCGTTTTTAGCCGGCGAAGAGCCCGCCAGAAGGGTTGCCAAAGATTACCCGAACATCGCCTTTGCGTTCGGGTCTGAGTTCGGCCCGGTGGCACCGAATTTTTCAGTTTTTGACAATTGGATTCACGAGCCGTCCTATCTGTGCGGTGTCATCGCCGGCCGCTTGACCAAGAGCAATACCCTCGGCGTGGTTGCAGCCATCCCCATCGGGGAGGTCAATCGCCTGGTCAATGCCTTCAAGGCCGGTGCGCTGAGCGTCAATCCCAAAGTTAAAGTCAAAATCTCTTACATCGGCGGCTGGTTTGATCCGCCCAAAGCCAAAGAAGCGGCTATCGCCCAGATCGAAGCGGGTGCGGACCTTATTTTTGCTGAACGCTTCGGTGTATTTGAGGCCGCCAAAGAAAAAGGTGTGCTGGCCTTCGGCAACATGTCGGACCAAAATGCGCTCGCGCCCAGCGTTGTGATCACCGGCCCGGTGTGGGATATGTACCCGACCATCAAGTTTTGCATCGAGATGGTCCAGAAAAAGGCCTGGGTGTCCATGGATCTGGGCGAGTGGTCCATGATGGCCAAAGGCGGCGCCCGCTTGGCGCCGTTTCATTCATTTGAAAAAACCCTGCCCGCAGGCGTGATCAAAGAAGTCAGGGATCTTGAACAGAAGATTTTGAATGGCACGTTCAGAGTGCCTGTTGATGAGCAGAAGCCCGTATCTGATTAAATGCCTAAAGTGCCTAACGTTATGGAATTCTGTCAATTTTTATATAAATGCGGATTGCAACAAAATCCTAACTTTAGGCACTTAAAGCTTCAAGCGCTTTATCCCGCCCCTGCCGCATAAGCTCGCTTTTCGGTATATCGGGATTCAGATGAGTTTCTCCTATTCTTAATCTGATCTTCGTTTATTTAAAAAAGCATCACCTCGAGGTGGTTGATGAGCACCAATGACCAGCCGGTCGTGAGAATGTCGGGGGTCACGAAACGTTTTCTGGATGTGACCGCCAATCAGGATGTTTCCTTCGACCTGTATCCAGGAGAAATTTGCGCCCTGCTGGGTGAAAATGGGGCGGGCAAGACCACCCTGATGAACATCTTATTCGGTTATTACACCTGTGATGCGGGTAAGATCTTCATCAAAGGTGAAGAGGTCAATCTTTCCGCTCCCAAGGATGCCATTTCCTTAGGTGTGGGAATGATACACCAGCATTTTGCCCTGGTACCCTCTCAGACCGTGCTCGAAAATATTATCGTGGGCACGGCCTCCCGCAGGGGAATATTTCTGGACCCTGTATCCGCCCGGCAGGCGCTGGTCGATCTGCAGGAACGATTCGGCCTAAAGATCGACCCGGACGCACGCGTGTGGACCTTGTCCGTGGGTGAACAGCAAAAAGTCGAAATTCTCAAAGCACTTTACCGGGACGTGGACATCCTGATCATGGACGAGCCGACCGCCGTGCTCGCTCCGGCTGAAACTGCGGATTTATTCAAAACCCTACAGTCGCTGGTCAACGAAGGCCGCTCGGTGGTTTTTATTTCCCATAAGCTAAATGAAGTAATGGACATCTCAGATCGCATTGTCGTTTTGCGGGGCGGAGCGGTGGTGGCCGAACGCAAAACCAGCGAAACCAATGTGCGCGAACTGGCCAATCTGATGGTTGGCCGGGAGCTTTTGGAGAGCATCGAAAAAACAAACCTGGCACCCGGTGATCCGGTCCTGAACATCAAAAAGCTCAACGTCTTAAATGATAAAAAGCTCGCGGCCATAACCGATCTGAATTTAACCGTCCACCAGAAAGAGATTCTGGGGATGGCCGGAATTTCAGGAAACGGCCAGACCGAGCTTTCCGAGGTGCTTTTCGGGATGCGGTCCCCGGTTGACGGTGCCATTCAGATTAACGACCGTCCGCTTAAATTCGGCAGCCCGGCAGCATCGATTCAATCCCAGATGGGCAGGATACCGGAGGATCGCATCAACACCGGGTTGCTGATGGACCTTTCAGTCGAAGAAAACTTGATACTGGAAAACCATTCTTCAGCCGCATTTCAAACCTATGGGCTGATGAAATCCCAGAAAATACACAACTTCAGTGATGACCTGATCAAGGCCTACAACATCAAGACTGCCGGCCGCGATGCGGTTACCAAAAGCCTGTCCGGCGGCAACCTGCAAAAGATCATGCTCGCCCGCGAACTGGCCGGTGAACCGCTACTGATCATCGCATCTCAACCCACCCGGGGCCTTGATGTGGGTGCCATGGAATACATCCATCAGCGCCTCGTCAGGGAAAGGGAAAGGGGCGCGGGCATTCTTTTGATTTCAGATGATCTGGATGAAATATTTGCGCTCAGTGACCGCATCGTCGTTTTGTATGAAGGAAAAATTATGGGGGAGGCTCCCGGAGCGACAGCGTCGCGAGAACAAATCGGTCTGTGGATGAGCGGGGTAATGGCGTGATCCGATTCAGAATCATAAAACGCAAACCATTGCCGGGCTGGGCTAAAATCGTTATACCGATAGCAGCCATTCTGGCTACGCTGATTCTAGCAGCCATTCCCATTCTGCTGGCCGGCGGTCATCTGTGGAAGTCTTATTTTTACCTTTTTCACGGCGCGCTGGGAACCCGCTACAATCTATTGGAAACCTTTGTCAAAGCCAGCCCGCTTTTACTGACCGGCCTGGCGGTGGCATTTGCCTTCCGGGCCAAATTCTGGAATATCGGTGCTGAGGGGCAATTGCTGGCCGGTGCCCTGACGGCCACTGTTTTGGGTGTGCATTTGGGCAGCATTCCGTCGGTACTGGTTCTGCCGACGGTCATCATCGCGGGATTTCTGGCTGGCGGCCTGTGGGCCTCGATCCCGGCATTGCTCAAAACCAAACTCAAAGTCGATGATGTGGTTTCAACCCTGCTGTTAAATTATGTCATGATCCATATCATGGGGGCACTGCTTTTCGGGCCCCTTCAGCAGCCTGGCTCCAGCTGGCCGCGATCATCGGCGATCGTAGAGGCCGCCTGTTATCCCATTCTGATGCCGCGTTCGCGCTTTCACATGGGGATCATTATTTCCTTTGTGGCCACGCTGATCATCTGGTTTATAAACAAAAAGACCACCTTCGGCTACCAGGCCAAAGCGGTTGGTACGAACATCCGCGCTGCGCATTTTGGCGGGGTTAATACCACTTCGGTGATCCTGTGGACTGCTTTAATATCCGGCGGCCTAGCAGGTCTGGCAGGGGTGGGTGAACTGTGCGCCCTTCAGTACCGCTTGATCATGGATATTTCCCCCGGCTACGGATATTCCGGCATCGTGATCGCCATGCTGGGCAACCTTCATCCGGTGGGGGTATTGTTTTCATCACTTTTTTTCAGTGTGATTATCGTAGGGGCCCAGACCATGAGCCGCATGACCGGCGTACCCACCTATATTGCAGAGGTCATTCAGGGAATGGCGCTAATGGTGATGCTCATTTTTTTACTGTTTACGGAATACAAAATTAAGGTGCTGCGCAAATGACAGCTGAATTTTTGGATCTTGCTTTTATCTCCGGCCTCATGGGGGCAACCATGCGCATGGCCACCCCGATCATATTCGCGGCCCTGGGTGAGATCTTAACCGAACGGGCCGGCGTGCTGAACCTGGGCATCGAGGGTATCATGCTGATGGGCGCCATGACCGGATTTCTGTTTACCTTTACCACCGGCTCCATCTGGTTCGGCGTGTTTGCCGCGGCCTGCGTGGGCATGCTGCTCGGGTTTCTGATGGCCCTGCTCTCGGTGAACCTGGGGCTCAGTCAACATGTTTCCGGATTGGGCATTACCTTGTTTGCAACCGGCCTGGCCATGTTCATCTATCGACTGCATTTTGGTTCCCCCACCGTGCCCCCGGTGATCCAACCATTTAAACAGGTGGCACTGCCGGTGCTTTCAAAGATTCCGGTAATCGGCCCGGGCCTTTTCACCCAGTACATCCTGACATATATTGCCTGGCTGCTGGTACCGGCCCTGTCGATTCTGTTGTATAAGACCACAATCGGATTGAAAATCAGAACGGTTGGCGAAAATCCGGTGGTAGCCGACACCGTCGGGGTTAACGTGACCCTGACCCGCACTCTGTGCCTGGTTGCGGGCGGCGCCCTGATGGGTATCGGCGGGGCGTTTCTGACGCTTGCGCATCAAAACATGTTTCTGATCGATGTCATCGGCGGCCGCGGCTGGGTGGCGATTGCGATGGTCATTTTCGGCAACTGGAACCCGCTCAAAGCCACCATCGGTGCCCTCATCTTCGGCTTTTTAGACGGCCTGCAGCTCAGGCTCCAGAGCGTTGGAGTCGTCCTTTCTTTTCACCTGTTTTTAATGATTCCCTATCTGCTAACCATCATTGCGCTGATCGGTGTGTCCAGACGGGCAGCGGTTCCAGCAGGCCTGTTAAAGCCCTATCGCCGGGAGGAAAAAGGGGGGTAGCGGATTAGTTAGTCGTTATTGGTTATTCGTTATTGGTTTTGAGACGCTTCTAATACAGCATTTCCTCATTCAAATAACCAATAACAGATAACTATTAACCATTATGGTTTAAGATAGGGGCGCACCTGCGAGAGGATCTCCGGATGTTCGTTTTCGAGTCGGGCAAGAAAAGCTGCCGATCGCACGATCGGACTCCAGAGTGAGAAATCTTCGCGCTCAAAATCCATTCCCACCGCCAGCATGTCGCTTAGGGTTTCAATCAAATGTTCTTCGGGCTTGTAGATCGAATCGCCGATATCACCTACCCAGCATAGCGGTGTCCCCTGATAGCGGTCGTTCAAATCATGGTAAAAATGCCGGGTGGTGATGGTGCGCGGTTGGA
>JASFGH010000115.1:0-9553 GCA_050123865.1 Desulfobacterales bacterium
GCCGCCATATCAGGTCGCGGCGGCTGCAGGCCATCCTGCTGGGAGTGGTGGTAATGGTCAGTGCCTGGGGTACTTTTGAAAGAAATAAGGTCTGGCAAGATGAAGTGACGTTCTACAGCGATTGTGTGAAAAAAACACCCAACAAAGCGCGGGCGCATGACGGGCTGGGTATTGCTTTATTCAAACAGGGCCGGGTGGAGGAAGCTATTGCCCGGTTTAACGAGTCCCTGCGCCTGGATCCGGGCTTTGCTCCGGCTCACAATAATCTCGGGGTTGCCCTGATCCGTCAAGAGAAATTTTACCAGGCGCTTTATCATTTCCAGGAGGCTGTGAGGCTGTTGCCCGGTTATGTGGATGCGTTTAATAACCTAAACAAACTGGAGAACAATTTACAAATCGATGCACATATTGATGAAATTGAAAGCCAATTAATCACTCATCCCTCAGATTCCCTAATTCACTGCGAGCTGGCAAATTTATACTTACGCCGGGACCGGCTGGACGAGGCTAGAGTCCATTATCAAAAGTCATTGGAACTTGATCCTGGCCACTACCGGGCTTTAGATGGTTTGGCTGCGGTAAACGCCTTGACCGGAAAATATGATGAAGCCATATCCCTGTTCCAGAAGGCTATTGCCCGGCAGCCGGAGAATCCGGACGCCTATTTTTATGTTGCCTGCGTATACGCCAAACAGGGCAAAAAATCGCTGGCGCGCAGCTGGCTTCAAAAGGCAGTCAAGCGGGGCTATCACAACCCGCAAGCTTTTAAAAACGGTTTTGATTTAAAAAGGCTTTTGCGATCGGAATTTGATGCAGAAGAATAGTCTACCTGAGATCACTACAACGAGGTCCTATCATCTTTCACTTAGGAGATGATCGGTCGTTTAAAAATAAAAATGACGAAAGTCCAATCAAAAGACATCCGACCTTTGCCGTTTGGGATATATTTTTGGAGTGTTGTGATCATCACACTGGTCGGCTTTATTGTCTCCATTTACCTTTCGGTCTCCCACTATCGGGTCTATACCCATATCGGGTATAAAAGCTTTTGTGCCATATCCCGGGCTATTAACTGCGATACGGTCTCACAGAGCCCCTATTCCATATTTTTAAACCTTCCGGTTCCGGTTTGGGGAATTATCGGTTATGGATTTCTTTTCCTGTGCTTACTTTTGGCAGGAAGCAAAGGTGCCGAAAAAAAAAGGATGTGGGCCAATGCTTTCTGGATATCACTGGTTTTTACCTGCTATAGTGTCTTTCTGGCGTTGATCTCCACCGTCCTGATCGAAAGTTATTGCATCATGTGCGTTGTCCTGCATGCGGTTAATTTCATTTTGCTATTTTACACCTGGCTGATCCGCAAACGATTTTCAACTGCCGGTCTGGTAAGGGACACAAAGGAAGATATCTTTTTTCTGTGGAAAGACAGAACACGCAACCTAGCGGCGCTTTTACTTTTCATCTTTGCGGTCATCGGGATCTGGATCTTTTATCCGGTTTATTGGCATTTTCAGCCCCCCCCTTTGTCGGATCATGTGGCCAGCGGGATGACCGCGTCAGGGCATCCGTGGATCGGGGCAGTGTCACCAAGGCTTGAAATAGTCGAATTTACCGACTATCAATGCTTTCAATGCAAAAAAATGCATTTTTACCTGCGCCAGCTCGTCACCAAACATACGGATAAATTGCGCCTGATCCATCGCCACTATCCCATGGATCATAGCGTCAATCCAATTGTCAAAGAGCCCTTTCATGAGGGCTCCGGGATAATGGCATTAATTGCGATTTCCGCTGCTCGCTTGAAACAATTCTGGCCGGTCAACGATTATTTGTTCGGAATTGCGGGGCAAACGCAAGTTATCGACATCAGAGACCTGGCGCAAGAAGTGGGCCTCGATCTAGAGGCCTTGCAACGCACGATGAATGACCGCAAAACGCAAACTGAACTCCGGCGCGATATTTGGAAGGGCAACAAATTAAAAATTACGGGTACTCCGGCTTATGTTATCGATGGTGAGGTCTACCTGGGCCATATTCCGCCGGAGGTCATCAAAAAAGGCCTGGAATGATCGTCTGGCGTTGATTGGGTTTTCCGCCAATGGCGTTAAAATCCAAGTCACCCGCTGCGCGGGTGGTCGTTGACTCGATCCGGATCTGCGGTAGATATGACCAGCGCTCAATCGGGACCGCCTATCAGTTGAAAAGATCTTCTCACCATCGCAACCGAAACAATACGTTTAACTTTTGAATCTTTGAGGTCATCGAGCATTAAACGCTGGCAGCTGTTTCATGAAGACGAACAACGGCATAAATGAAGACAAACACGCATTGCGAGAAAACACTGCTGTGCATTTCTTGCTCAGGGGGATTTTATTTTTCATCATTATATCCGTCCTCATTCTTTCCTGGGTGCCGCCCGTTAGTCGTGATGCGCTGACCCACCATTTGACCGTTCCCAAATTGTATTTACAGCATGGCGGCATACACGAAATTCCTTCTATTTTGTTTTCCTATTACCCGATGAATCTGGATCTTTTATATGTCGTTCCGCTTTATTTTGGAAATGACATTGCACCTAAATTCATACATTTTACGTTTGCGCTGCTGACCGCATGGCTCATATACGCTTATTTGATCAAGCGACTGGGTGCTGTTTGGGCCATTTTCGGAGCCATCTTTTTTCTTTCTCTGCCGATTATCGTCAAGCTTTCTATCACGGTTTATGTCGATCTGGGACTGATCTTTTTTTCGACAGCCGCACTGATGAGCCTGCTTAAATGGAGAAAAAACCATTTTCAGCTAAATTTTTTGCTTTTAGCTGCTATCTGCTGCGGTTTGGCGCTCGGAACCAAATACAATGGCTTAGTCGTATTGCTCATTTTAACCTTATTTATCCCTTTTGTTTATATCCGTACTTCCAAGACAGGATCTCATCGGAAACATAAATCAGAAAAAGGTTCACTTGGCAGAATTCAGCTCCAGGCAGTGGGATTCGCTATCATTTTTGTTACTATCGCCCTGCTGGTTTTTTCACCCTGGATGATCCGTAATTATATCTGGAAGTCAAATCCAATTTATCCGCTTTACAACCAAATATTTAACCGTAACATACCGCCCTTACCAGATTCACAAATGGAACAGCAAATCCCGGGATCTGATGCGAGTACTCACCCGCCAACTAAAGCAAAGCCCAAAAGATGGGGCTCATTTGCAATGCGCAGTGTCATTTATGGCGAATCGTGGTGGGAAATTGCTCTCATTCCGATTAGAATTTTTTTCCAGGGCCAAGATAACAGCCCCAAGCATTTTGATGGCAAACTGACACCGTTTTTGCTGTTGCTGCCACTATGTGCTTTCTTTCAATATGGGGGTCACTCAGCAACTGTACGAATTGAAAAAAGAATTTTTCTTCTCTTTGCGCTCCTTTTTATTTTGTATACTTTTTGTACAACCAGTATTCGCATTCGTTATATTGCGCCGATCATTCCGCCTTTGGTCATTCTATCAATGTATGGCTTCCATAATATGGTTTCCGCGATTGCGAATCGATGGAAATTACGGCCATCCTGGTTTGAAAAAACGGTTATACTATTTCTGGGTGCGACGGTTTTATCTTATAACGGGGTCTATATTGTTCAACAATTTAATTATGTTCAGCCATTCAAATTTTTAAGCGGTCAGGTAAGCCGCGATGCGTATATCGTCAAATACCGTCCTGAATATTCAATCTATCAATATGCCAATAGTAATCTGCCGGACAATTCGAAAATACTGGGCCTTTATCTCGGCAATCGCCGTTATTACAGTGACCGGGAATTAATTTTTGGTGTAAGCGAGTTTCAGGAAAGCGTTCATCGATCTGATTCACCGCAAATCCTTTTTACGGACCTAAAGAAAAATGGGTATACCCATGTCATCATTCGTTTCGATTTGTTTAATTGGTGGACTGAAAGGCAATTGGGTGCAGCTAAAAAAGAAATGCTTCAAGCGTTTTTTGAGGCCTATCTAGTGCCCATCTTAGCCCAAAACGGCTACGGCCTATTCGAATTGAAAAAGATTTGAATCCATATGTGATGCAAAGCAGCTTCATGCGAAACCAGAACATGTTGATGGGAAAACCTCTTTTGTGGGGTACTATTGTAACCCTTGGTCTGGTATTAATTATCGGTTTATATCTTCGAAGCGGTTCCTGGATTGGAACCACCGTCCGGCGTCCGATTCAAAGTGACGCAGCCGAATATTTCTTTTATGCCTACAATCTGCGATTCTATCAAACCTATTCCCGGCAGATCAACCTGGCGACGGATTCGAACGACAAACCTGTCCCTGATGCCATCCGACCTCCGGGTTATCCCATTGTTCTATCATTTTTGATCGACGCCCCCCCTGATCGAAAATTGATAAAGAAAATCCAGCTTGCCCAGATGCTTATCAGCACCCTGACACTATCTGTGGCATTTTTTTTCTTCCGAAGTTATCTATCACTTCTAACAAGTGGGATTGCCGCTATGCTTGTAGCGATCAGTCCCCATTTGATCATGTTTAACAGCTATATTCTGTCGGAAACATCATTTGCTTTTATCCTGGTGTTATTGGGATTTCTGGTCACACGCTATATCAATCATCCATCACCCCGGTTTTCAGTTGTGCTGGGCGCCATCACGGGCATCGGTGTATTAACGAGGCCTAGCTTGCAATTTTTTCCGCCGGTTCTAGCCTTAATGGTTCTGATTCATTTCGGCCGCAAAGAAGGCCTCAAAAGATCTGTGTTAATTCTGCTGGGTTTTGTTTTGCTGTTGTCGCCGTGGCTGATTCGCAATGCTTTCACCATCGGAAAACTCTCCGACAGCTCTCTGATAATTAATTTTTTGCACCACGGCATGTATCCAGACTTAAAATACCAGCAGGACCCGGTGAGCTACGGCAGACCGTATTATTTTGACCCAAAGACAGAAGAGACAAACGCGAATGTATATTCTGTGTTGGTTGAAATTAAAGACCGCTTTCACACTGATCCCTTGAAACATTTAAAATGGTATTTGTTGAAAAAGCCGGTTGTCTTCTGGTCTTGGGATATGGTCCAGGGTCATGGGGATATCTACGTTTATTATGTCTCTCAGACACCTTATTCAGAAAACATGATCTTCCGATGGACACATAAAATAATGAAGTGGCTGCATGGTCCGCTTGTGGTTTTCAGCTTACTTGGGAGTCTGGTTGTGTGGGTAATTCCTGGATCCATCGCTCCCGGCAGAAATGCTATTTTTATAGCCCGATTTGGGGCGGCGCTATTGTTGTACTATACGTTTCTGCATATGATCGGGGCACCATTTCCGCGTTATTCAGTGCCGCTGAGACCTTTTCAATACGGCATGGCGCTGTTTTGCCTGCATTCCATTTATCGTGCCGTCAGGAACACACGCGTGAAAGTCGACCGATTCAGGTGAACCTGATTCCGGGTTCGTAGGGGTTAAACCGCTTGCGCCCGGTTTTTCTATCAGCTTGTCGACGCTTGTAAATTCCCAGAATTTATAATACAATTAGAGACATCCAAACCGGATAAAGCGCCTGATACAGTCAATTTGTCAATGCAATTATCGGCATCATCAACCCAAACCATCTCACATGAAATGACAGAAGCCAAAGTTTCAGTTGTAATTCCGGCCTTCAATGAATCCGAGACGATTGCAGATCTGATACAGCGTATTCACCAGCGTTATCCAGATTTTGAAATAGTCGTCATCGATGATGGCTCCAAAGACGACACAGGCATCGTTGCCGCTGACGCCGGCGCGCGGGTCTATAGGCATCCTTACAACATCGGCAACGGCGCTGCTATTAAAAGTGGAATCCGTGCCGCAGCTGGTGATTTTCTGGTCTTCATGGACGCTGACGGCCAGCATGATCCAGAAGACATTGGCAGAATGCTGGCGCATTTGCCCGAGTTTGACATGGTCGTCGGCGCGCGCGGCAAAGGCAGCCAAGCTTCGGTGGGACGTAGTATGGGCAATAAAATTTATAACTGGCTGGGTTCCTATGTATCCAAGTTTCAAATTCAAGATCTGACATCCGGGTTCCGGGTCGTTAAGGCTGATGTGGCACGCAGTTTTGTCTATTTGCTTCCCAATACGTATTCTTATCCAACCACCATTACCCTTGGTGTCTTAAGGACCGGTAGAAGTGTTAAATATATTCCCATCACCGCCCGGCCGCGCCGTAAAGGATCCAGCAGTATAAAGCCAATTCAAGATGGTGTGCGCTTTTTTATGATGATCATTCGGATCTGCACCCTTTATTCACCCATGCGGGTTTTTTTACCGGTCAGTTTTATCATGTTTTTCCTTGGATGCCTGCGATACCTTTACTCGTTTATCTCCGAAGGGCGTTTTACGAATATGAGCGCATTGTTGTTTGTGTCTGCAATCATCATTTTTATGATGAGCCTGATATCCGAGCAAATTTGCCAGCTCAGATTCGAAAGGCGCGAACGCAAAATTCCGCTGAAGCGTCATGAAAGGCAGGCGAGAAGCTGAGGTGATGTCATGGCTGGTTGGCTTCTGCTTGTGTGTTTCCTGAATCAAATAAACCCAAGATCAAAATTAACACTGACACAGTAAAGAGCGAACGAAGTTGTTTTATTAATCAATTGGGTAGTTTATGGAACCAAGTTTTCTGTTTATCACCAGAAATTATCCGCCTAAAATTGGCGGTCTGGAAGCCTATAGTTTCAATCTGATTCACGAATTTGAACAAAAAAATCAAACGTATAAAATTACGCTTACCAAATCAAATCGTCATTTAATCTGGTTTTTCCCGTATAGTCTTTTAAAGGCCCTTCAT
Organism: Desulfobacterales bacterium; assembly: GCA_050123865.1. Taxonomy (GTDB): domain Bacteria; phylum Desulfobacterota; class Desulfobacteria; order Desulfobacterales; family JAHEIW01; genus JAHEIW01. Next base: position 6,841 of record JASFGH010000115.1, read on the forward strand.
ATTTGCTGGAAGCAAAATTTAACCAATATTCACCTTTGTGATGCGTTGCTTTCACCCATTGGGATTTTATTAAAACTGCTGACCCAGGCTAAAATTTCGGTCAGTGTCGTCGGACTCGATATAACCTTTCACAATTTTTTTTATCAATTGCTGATTCCCAGGTGTGTTCGTCAATTGGATCAGGTCATCTGTATCAGTCGAGCGACAAGAGATGAATGCACATCGCGTGGTATTCCATCGCGTCGATGCACGGTCATACCGATTGGCATCAATCCCAATGATGCCTACCTACCGTTTTCAAAAGAAGATGTGCGGCATGAACTTGAAAAAAAGGTGGATGTATCGGTGCAATACCGTAAAGTATTACTAACTGTTGGCCGTTTGGTCAAAAGAAAAGGGGTGGCCTGGTTTGTTGAGCATGTGATGCCCCAGCTTGATGCCCGATATCTGTATTTGATTGTGGGAGCAGGTCCGGAAAAGGATCGTATTCAACAGCTGGTTGCGCGCTATCAGCTGGAAGATTGCGTTTTTTTAATGGGTAAACGGTCAAATGCTGAACGCAACATCTTATTGAACGCATCTGATATGTTCATCATGCCCAACATAACGGTCCCCGGCGACGTTGAAGGTTTTGGTATCGTTGCCATTGAAGCCGGCAGTTGCGGTCTACCGGTCATTGCCAGCAATCTTCAGGGTATCCGCGATGCGGTCCTGGATGGCCAGAGCGGCATCCTTGTTGAAGAGCGCAATGCAAATGCGTACATGACCGCCATCCAAAATATGCAATTAGACCGCGAGCAAATTCGCACCACCGTCATATCGACTTTTAACTGGGCTACTATTTATGATCAATATTATGAAACTTTGGTGCCTGATACGAACGGCTAAGGCAAAGCGCTCTGAAGGCCTCGCCATTAAATTCTATTCATTTTAGATGATCACCCTGTTGCTTAGATGATTTTAGGTTTATTCACCGATGATTTTTATCCGTTTATCGGCGGTATGGGGCGCTATGTCTATGAGGTAACCCAGCGGCTCCCCGATTCAAATCTGATCATATTTTCACCTTGCAACAATGACATTCCGAATCACGTTCAGGTAAATCCACCCATACATCATCAATTCAGAAATTTAAGCTATTCTTTTTGGCTTCATCGCAATGTGAAGGATATTGTCAGAAAATATCGCCTCTCAAGGTTGAATATCCAATGCGGTCCGGGCGGACTTTTCTTGTTAAGATCAACGGGCGTTCCAGTTGTGGCCACCTGCTATCATACCTGGTGGCAGCAGTCGCATTACATTGGGGAACAAGTTTGGAAGAAAATATTTCTGCCTTTCGAACAACGCACCTATCACCTGGCCGATAAAATCATTTGCATTTCAGAAGACAGTCATAAGGTGCTGGTTGATAAATACGGTGTTGCGCCAGATAAACTTGAAGTGATTCATCCCGGTGTTGACATCACTCAGTTTTATCCGGTGGCTGAAACACAGAAAATACCCAACAGTGTGCTTTATGTGGGTAGGGTAGACAAGCGCAAAGGAACTGATTTTCTTATTCGATCGCTTCCATATGTTGTTGAGCGTATACCCGAGGTGCAATTATACATTGGCGGCAAGGGAAAGGATTTAGCTAAACTCAAGCAATATGTTTGCGCGCAGGGATTGTCAAAAAATGTGGAATTTTTGGGATTTATTCCGGATGATCAAATAAATTTGTGGTACAATAGAGTGCAGTGTGTTGTGGTACCTTCTGTTTTTGAGGGGTTTGGTTTGACGGCTGTAGAATCCATGGCAGCAGGAACCAGCGTCATCTGTACGCGGGTAGATTCTCTCAGACACATTGTGCAAAACAGTGATTGTGGCTATCTCGTTGACTATGGCGACACATCCGCTTTGGGTAAGAAAATCGTATCGTTGCTAAGGGATGAGCAAAAGCAAAACGAATTTAGTCAAAAGGGCAGACAAGCAGTCAAATATCATTATAACTGGGACACTCAGATTAAAAAGCTGGCGCAAGCATTGTTGGGCACCGACAGGTGACTATTTAGGCAATACGAATCTTTCAGAGGAATGGAGAGAATAAGGTGAAAAAAGCACTGATTACCGGTATCACCGGCCAGGATGGCAGCTATTTAGCAGAACTTTTGCTTGAAAAGGGCTATGAAGTTCATGGGATTGTTCGCAGAGTGGCTTTGGAAGATCCAAGGGCCAGAATGTGGCGTATTCGGCATATCCTGGATAAAATTAAAATTCACAGTGCGTCTATGGAAAGCTATGCCTCGATTTTTAATATTATTGCGGAACTCAAACCCCATGAATGTTACCACCTGGCTGCCCAGAGCTATGTGTCCTATTCGTTTGAAGATGAATTTTCGACCATTGATACCAATCTTAATGGAACTCACTATGTCCTTTCAGCGATAAAAAGACAGGCGCCGAATTGTAAATTTTATTTCGCTGCTTCCAGTGAAATGTTTGGACAAGTGACAAACACCCCGCAGGATGAGGAGACCCCTTTTCATCCGCGTTCACCTTATGGGATTTCCAAGATGGCGGGATTCGAGCTCACCCGTAATTATCGGGAAGCATACGATTTATTTGCTTTGTCAGGCATTTTATTTAACCACGAATCACCCCGCCGCGGGGCCGAGTTTGTGACGCGCAAGATTTCATCTTCAGCAGCAAAGATAAAGTTGGGTATTGAAAACGA
>JASFGH010000116.1:0-9485 GCA_050123865.1 Desulfobacterales bacterium
GTGAGTATCGTTTGGTAATCTATTATAATTTGCCGATCCTTTTACTGGTTCATCAGCATTCCCAAATTACCGCTTTCCGTGGCCACAGCCGGTATCCCCTCGTGAATTGTCGGATATGCCGGTTCCATTCCAAGGTCTTTCCACAACATATCCGGATCAACGGCCAGACTGAAATTGTAGGTCCGCACCGCACCCGGTGTCTCCAGGCCCGGGTTCGGACGACGGTGCCGGAGAGGGGTCAGCAGGGCCGTGGCCAACAGAGCCAACCATTGGGGGATTAAGTGGACGCGTGCGTGTGGAAAGTATGGCCGGACGGCTTTGAGAAAGGCCGCCCAGGTGGAAGGCAGGCGGTCGCCGAAGGGCAGAATGCCCGAATACGCCTGGTCCGCACAGGCGATAATGGCCGCAGCCGCATCGGCGACGTGCAAGTGCGTGTAAACATTTTTGCCGAGGCCCGGCAGAATCAGGCGGCCAGCTCGCAACTGGCTAAAATACAAATCCTTGGCCCCGTAAACATGCGGTAACCGCAACGCCGCAAAAGACATCCCGGCAGATGCAGCCATTTCTGAAAGCTTCTTTTCCGTATCGATTTTGATACGACCATAATCGAGAATGGGATTGGCCGGGGTTTTGGCATCTACGCGGGGCGTACTTCCATTGTAGACCAGTAAGCTTGAGCTGTAGACAAAACGGCGCACGCCGGCGTCCATTCCGGCCTCCATCAGGGCCAGCGAACCGTCCAGAATAGACGGCTTTAGTTTCTCATAGGATTCAAATGTTGCCCGTGCTGCGAGATGAATGATCCCTTCAACTCCCTTGACCGCCTGCTTGAGGCTGTCATGGTTCCGCAGGTCGGCTATAACGAAATCAGCAGGCAAATGGCAGATCTCGCAGTCGTCTCCGGCCTTGCGGATCATCAGCCGGGGGCGGTAACCGCCGAGCGCCAGCTGACAGGCTACCTCCTGGCCGATAAAACCACTGGCTCCGGTAACGAGCAGTTTAATTTTCCGGTTGGCCATAAGCATACCTTACAGTCCAATGCTTATCATTCACGTATTCGGTATTAAAGACCTTTTTAGTGTCAAATCACATTAAACTGTAATGCAGGGCCACCATCTTGCAAACATTTTTTGGCTTCATTAATATTCCCTTCGGGATTAAAAGACCTTAAAGCTGTAAATTCCAAAGTTGACGGGCAATTATGCTTTCTGTCGGGTTGCGAGCTATTTCCCGCAAATCGCCGACACTTCCACCCGCACATCTTTTGGGAGTCTAGCGACTTCAACGGTTTCACGCGCTGGCAGAATCTCACCAAAGTAATTCTCATATACGGCATTAAACTTTAAAAAATCATTCATGTCTTTCAAAAAACAGGTGCATTTGACAACATTTTGCAGCGACATGCCGGCGGCCTCAATTATGGCCGTTATGTTTTTTAATACCTGGTCGGTTTGAACCTCAATGTCGCCATCAACAATATCGCCGGTTGCAGGATCGATGGCGACCTGACCGGAAACAAACAAAAAATCACCGTATTGGATCGCCTGGGAATAGGGACCGATAGCCTGGGGCGCGTTCGGGGTTGCTATTGTTTTTCTCATCGATTTGTTCTCCTATTCTTGTTTTATTGGAGGTTTGCAGTGTTGGATTTAGCATAAGGCATGTTGCATGGAGTCGATTCTCAGATATGTCTTCCGATATCCGCAAGCTTGAGGAGCTATTATCTATCTTCTGTCTTCTGACCTCTGTCTTCCGACCTCTGTCTTCCGACCTCTGACTTCAAGATGATGCGAACGTCGACGACGCTGACGCCTTTTTGATGGACGATCACCGGATTCAGATCCATCTCCTGGATTTGAGGATACGATTCAACGATATCCGAACACATGACCAGCAAGCGCTGCAGGGCCTTTTTATCCAGCGGTGGCGTGCCGCGCACGCCGTCTAAAATCGGAAACGATTTGGTCTCAGCAATCATTTTGCGGGCACTTGTCGGTGAAATCGGCAGCACGCGGAAAGCCACATCCTTTAAAATTTCAACCATGATACCACCCAGGCCATACATGATCACCGGGCCAAACTGATCATCGATTTTAGTCCCGATGATCACCTCCACGCCTTCAGCAGCCATTGCTGAGACCAGAACGCCGCGGATATCTACTTTGGCGTTATATTTTTTACTGTTTTTAATGATGTCGCGATAGGCGGCCCGGATGTCTTTTTCGGTGCTGAGCTTCAGGCGCACGCCGCCGGCATCGCTTTTGTGCAAAATGTCCGGCGAGACAATTTTAAGGGCCACATCGGTTCCCAGATCAAGGGCGCGTTGAACGGCTTCATCTGCGCTTTGTACCAGGTAATCCTGAGGCACAGGAGCTCCGTGGATTTCAAACAGTCTCTTGCCTTCGTTTTCCAGCAAGGCATGACGTCCTTCGTCCAGGACCGTTTTGATAATTTTATTTCCTCTGGGCTTGGCCTTGGCTTTCCAATTCAATTTGAATTTTGTTTTGGAATGGTACCTGGCCAGATAACTGCCATACTCTGCTAAAACAGCCATGCATTTGGCCGACACATCCAAAGAATCGTAGACTGGGATATTGTAGTATCGCAAAAGGTCCAGGGCGTGCGGTTTTTCGTGATTATACAGGCTGTGAAGCACAACGGGTTTATTGCGTCTTTTTACGAGTTTACCCATTCGATGGGCGCCGTCTTCTTCCATCAAGGCCAGGCTCTCGGCAAAGCGAATTCCGTAACCGCCGAAAAGCCCGACAATTAACAGGCCACCGACATTCGGATCTTTCAGGATGATCTCGGCACAATCAGCAAACACCGATGGATCCGCATCCGTGCCACCGGCCACATCAACCGGGTTGGGGACTGAAGCAGCTTCCGGCAGGATCTCTTTGAGCCGGGTCTGGGTTTTTTCGCTCAGTTCTGGCAGCTCGATGCCAAGGTCGGTTAAAATATCGGCGGCAATGGTGGCATGGCCGCCGCCGTCTGCCAATATGGCGACTCTATTGTTTTTGATGGGCGGCAGGCTTGAAAGCGTTTCGGCGGCCGGGAAGAGCTCATCGGATTTTTCAATGACAACGATACCGGCACGCTGAAAAGCCCCTTTTGCGACTTCAGACATGCCTGCCAGGGCGCCGGTGTGTGACCCGGCCGATCGCTTGCCGGTGACCGAGCGCCCGCTTTTGAGCAGGATAATCGGTTTTTCCAGGGTTGTTTTCTGGGCCTGCTGCAAAAATTCACGACCGTTGCGCATGCCCTCCACATACATCAAAATGGCCCGGGTATCCGGGTCCTGCCGGAAAAATTCAAGGTATTCATGAAACTTGATGTCAGCTTCGTTGCCGACACCGACATAGTAAGAAAATCCTTTGCGGCTTTTGATTTTGGCTTCAGTAATCAGCGTCAGCGCCATATTGCCGCTCTGGGTCAGCAGGGCGATATCTCCACGGGGGGCATCTTTTAAACCCACCAGGTTTAAATTGTCTTTAAGATTGAGCATGCCGGAGGTGTTGGGGCCGATCAGCCGGATATTATGCTTTACGGCCGCCGCCACCATTTCGTCTTCCAGCTTGCGGCCTTCTGAGCCGATTTCACCGAATCCACCGGCCAGAACCACCGCGCCTTTGACCCCTTTTTTGCCGCAATCTACCAGCACGGACGGCAGCGTTTTGGCCGGTGTTGCTACCAGGGCAACATCGATCGGTTCAGCAATATCCGTTACGCTCGGGTAGCATTTAAAGCCCAGGATGCTTTTTTCCCTGGGGTTGACCGGATAGATATTGCCTTCGTATTTTTCGTCTATAAGGGTCCGGATGGCCTGGTAGCCGCGTTTGGTTTCATTTTTCGAGGCGCCGATGATGGCCACCGATTCAGCATTGAAAATGCGGTCTAAAGACATTCGTTCTCCTTATCGGGTGGGTATTTGGTATTCGCTATTGGATATTGGGCATTCAATACAATGAATCGGTATTTCAAAGTCAATTATACAAATACCCAATACCCAATACCCGATATCTAAATTTATTTTTTCTTACGCTCCGCAAACGCCTTGAGCGCTTCCTGGCGTTCTTTAGTGGAAACGCAGGTCAGACAGGCTTCGATTTCAAAATCCATCAGGGCATCAAGACTGATCCCGCTCTGGGCCATCTGCAATCCTTTTTTAATCATTTTGATTGAAATGGCCGAATTGGCGACGATTTTTTCAGCCATTCCTCGGGCCGCTGATTCCAGCTGCTTGAGGGGAACGGACCTGTTCACCAGACCGATGCGCTCGGCTTCCTTGCCGTCGATATACTGACCGGTAAAAAGCAGCTCTTTGGCCTTTCCAGGGCCAATTAGGTTTTGTATCAAGCGAAAGGCACCGCCGGTTACCGATGAGGCCACCATCGCTTCGGGAGACCCGATCTGAGCCTCCTCTGCTGCAATCCGGATATCACAGGCCAGCGCCAGCTCATAGCCGGACCCCAAAGCATACCCGTTAATGGCAGCGATGGTTGGTTTTTCAAAGCGAATAATTTTGCGCGAGGCTTCCTGAAGCTGGACCAAATAGTCACGATATTCTTCCACACTTCTGGTTTTGGATTCTTTCAGATCAGCCCCGGTTGAAAAGGCACGGCCCTCACCGGTAATGATCAAAGCCTTTATCTGCAAATCTTCCCGGGCATCTTCTAATGCAGCTTGCAAATCAAGCCAGAGTTGTTTATTCATGGCATTCAAAACCTCAGGACGATTCAACTTAATCGTCGCAACACCCTGGTCTTTTTCGTATAAAATACACGCGAAATTCATATTTTTCTCCTACCTTATTCAATTTTAGGCAACAGGGCCCATAGGATCACCCATGCCTGTGTTTCAGGGTCCTTGTCCAGGCACACGATTCCACTGTTTTGAAATTTAAAAACCGGTTGGTCAATCGATCCGGTTACCAGAAAGGCAGTCATGCGTTCCATAAACGGCAAATGGCCGACCAGCATGGTGTTTGCAGCTGGATCCAAGCTGGCTGAGGCTTCAGCGACATCGTCCATCGGTTTTATACCGCTAATCTCATGGACGCCCTGGTCCGGATTTAAGGCCCGGGCCAATATATCAGCTGTCTGCCGGGCGCGGGTCTTCACGCTGTGCCTGATCTGGGATACGGTAATCCCCTTATCTTTGGCCATATTTGCGATAATCTCTGTTTCGGCTTTTCCTTCCTCAGACAGGCCTTGATCGGGGTCCTGGTCTTTTGGCAGGCTCTTTCCGTGTTGCACAAGATAAAGTGCCATGGCGCTGATCCTCCTTGTATTTTGAAAAGATTATGGCTATAGTTTTAATTTATACTTCTCAAAACATCAATAAAATTATCCCGACCTTTCTGAACACCTATCGATATTGTTGTGGAGTATTTGAATGCGTATTGTGACACGACCGGATTTTGATGGAATCGTCTGTGCGGTCCTGCTTTATGAAGCGTTAGATATAACCGAACCGACCTTGTGGGTGGAGCCCAATGACGTTCAAAAGGGCCGTATCGATATTCTCAACCAAGACGTTATTGCCAATTTACCTTATGATGAACGTTGCGCGCTCTGGTTCGATCATCACTTTACCAATCAGATCGACAAACCGTTTAAAGGCGCTTTTGAAATTGCACCGTCCGCCGCAGGGATCATCTTTAAATACTACAATGGCCGCTTCCAGCGGGATTACAGAGAACTTGTGCAGGCTGCCGATAAGATTGATTCGGCCAACTTGACTCTGGATGAAGTTCTGCATCCTGAGAAGTATCCGTATGTGCTCGTTTCTCTGACGGTGTCAAACGAGGCCCAATCCAACGTGCCGTACTGGAATATGCTTGTTGATCTTTTCAAAGAGCAGGATATTCAGCAGGTTCTAAAAAATCCCGAGGTCAAGCAGCATTGCCAGGATGTGGTGCTTCAAAATGATCGTTTTGTGGGTGTGTTAAAGCAGCATACCGTCATCAAACAGCATGTGGCCATTACTGACTTTCGGCCCTTATATAGCTCTCCACTTGGCAATCGCTTCCTTGTTTATTCCCTCTTTCCGGAGTCTTCAGTTCATGTCAGAATTCGTTATGAGGATCAACATAAGGACATGGTGGTCATTAATTTGGGCCACAGTATTTTTAACCCTGGCTGCAAGGTCAACGTCGGTCTGATACTGGCGCAATTTGGCGGTGGGGGGCACCCCGGAGCCGGCTCAGTGCGCGTTCCATCATCCAAAGCGGATGACATCCTTTCTCAAATAATTGACCAGTTGCTCGCCAACAAAAATAATGAAACCCCAATTGAGCGTTTTAATTTAAAAATATAGGTGGAATTTTTTAATCTTAAGGAACTTTATCTTTTCAATTTTCCATTTTTCCATCCCCCCGTTATTCCAAGGATATAGTGAACACAAAGGCCATCCAAGAGGGGTGAGCCCTCCGAGCCAGGATTATAGACTGTATGGTCATTTATCTCAAATTGCTGCTTACCGCTATTTTCTGGGGCGGTACATTTGTTGCCGGACGAAGCCTGGCCCAGCATGTGGGACCCTATTCGGCGGCATTCTTCAGGTTTGCGGTGGCAACCCTATTTCTGGTTTTCATTACCTGGAAAGTGGAGGGCAAGCTTGTATTGTTAAAAAAAGGACAGGTGCTGCCGGTTATTTTGCTCGGATTAACCGGTGTGTTTTTCTATAATGTATTTTTTTTCAAGGGCCTCAAGCTCATCGAAGCCGGCCGGGCTGCAATCATTATCGCCAATAATCCAATATTGATAGCCCTTTTATCAGCTGCTATTTTTAAAGAAACGCTCAATGCCTCCAAAGCCACGGGTATTGTCATTTCTGTAATCGGTGCCATTTTGGCCATATCAAAAGGTGACCTGCGTGTGATTTTGCACGGCAATCTGGGATGGGGTGAAGTTTATATTTTTTTGTGTGTGGCCAGCTGGGTGACGTTTTCTTTGCTCGGCAAAGCAGTGATGTCCGGTCTTTCACCCCTGGCCTCAGTCACTTACAGTTCGTTAACCGGAACCATTTTGCTTTTTATGCCCGCCTATAGCGAGGGCCTAGCCGATTGCATCCATTATTCGTTCACTGACTGGTGGAATATTTTCTATCTGGGTTTTTTCGGTACGGTGCTGGGATTTGTGTGGTTTTACGAGGGCATCAAAAAGATCGGACCTACCAAGGCCGGCCTGTTCATCAATTTTGTTCCTCTCAGTGCGATTTTGATTGCTTTCTTTTTTCTGGATGAGCCGCTCACATTTTCTCTGCTGGTCGGCGCATTGCTGGTGACCACTGGGGTATATCTGACGAATCGACCGTAAACCTTCATCCCCGCGTTTGTAACATTTAGCTAAATCGAATGAGGTAAATGGCTGCATCTTCTGTTGCGGTTAATGTTCCACCGCCAACCTGCCACAGATTTGGCACAATCTTCACTTTTGACACCGTGTTTGAGCTTTTTTTTTCTCAAGGATGTATTATACTTTCATATGTTCATATTCATCATGGTAGAATTTTTGATTTATCAGAAGTTAACTCAATTGTATAGAGTCAATTATTAAGCATTAGAGGAGGCATTATGGATCTCAAAGACTATTTTGAAAATACAAAAGGGGTGGGCGTGCTGGCCACGGCAGATGCCGACGGTAAGGTTGACGCAGCGATTTATGCCAGACCTCACTTTATGGAAGACGGCACCCTGGCTGTCATCATGCGTGACCGTCTTTCCCACCACAATCTTCAGTCCAATCCCCACGCCACTTTTCTCTTTATGGAGGAAGGCCCCGGTTATAAGGGAAAACGTCTGTTCATGACCAAGGTGAATGAAGAACAAGACACGGAGCTCCTATACTCTTTGCGCCGTCGCGAATATCCGAACGACAAAGAAGAAGCCAAATTTTTGGTGTTTTTTAAACTGGACAAAGAGCTTCCGCTTGTTGGGGCCGGCAAATAAGTGTCTTATATTATTGTGTGATTCAAAATCACAGAGGCTTGCCCATGGAAACGTCAGCAGAGATTCAAAACCGTCTGCGGGATCTTTTTGAGTCGCAAAGATTGGCTGTGGTTGCTACCCAGACCGGCGGTCAGCCGTATGCCAGCCTGGTGGCCTTCGTGGCCACCGATGATTTGCGGCATCTTTTCTTTGTTACTGCCAAAACGACGCGTAAATTTGCAAATTTAATATCAAATTCGCGCGTGGCGGTTCTGGTGAACAGCAGTGTTAATCAGGAGTCCGACTTTCATGATGCGATTTCCTTAACAGTTACGGGTATCGCTGAGGAAATGAAGGGTTCTGAGCGACAGGACACCCTTGACCTTTACCTGTCCAAACACCCGTACCTTGAGGATTTTGCCAGATCACCTTCCTGCGCCCTTATCAGGGTGGCCGCTCGCTCCTACTACATGGTGCAGAATTTTCAAAGCGTGATGGAGTTTCATATTGATCAATGAGCTGGATCATTTGGCCTGAAAATATTCGTGAAAAGGACGGGCAGCGGGTCGGCGGGAAAGGCTATGCGCTGGCCTTGCTGGCTAGGGGTGGATTTGCTGTTCCCAAAACGCTGTGTGTGACCAGTGAAACATATCAAGCCTACGTTTCCCGCACCGGCTTGCAAGAGCGTATTCTCTTAGAGCTCAATCGAAAAGCTTTCAATGACATGCGCTGGGAAGAGATTTGGGACTGCGCCACCCGCATTCGGAATATGTATCTGCGCAAACCAATTCCAAGCGACATATACACACAGCTAAAGGATGCCATTGACGCCACTTTTAAAGGCAAAGCAGTTGTGGTCCGATCGTCGGCCCCCGAAGAAGATGATGCGACAACCTCATTTGCCGGCTTACATGAATCATACGTGAATATTCGGGGAACAGATGCGATCCTGGAACATATCTCGAAGGTCTGGGCGTCTTTGTGGTCTGATGCGGCGTTGCTTTATCGGCAAGAAATCGGTTTGGATGTCCAAAAAAGTGCGATGGCGGTTGTGATTCAGGAAATTGTCGTCGGCGATAAATCGGGCGTCGCTTTTTCAAAAAACCCCAACAATAGCTCTCAGGGAATTATCGAATCCGTATACGGTTTAAACCAGGGTCTGGTGGATGGTGCGGTTGAACCCGATCGTTGGATACTCGACCGCCAGAAGAAGACTATCGTTTCCCACACCCCCGCGGAGCGCAAGCATTGGATGGTTGTCAGCAAGTCCGGTGTTCGACTCGATGCCCTTCCTGCAAAGATGGCACAATTGCCGCCTCTGAATACCAAAGAGGCCCGTCATGTTTTCGAACTGGCGCTCAAGGCGGAAAATTACTTTAAATCTCCACAAGATGTCGAATGGACTTTTCGCCAAAAAGATCTGGTTGTGCTTCAATCCCGGCCAATCACCACCTTGGCAACTGAAAACAAGGATGACAACCGCAGTTGGTACTTGAGCCTGCACCGCAGCTTTGAGAATTTAAAGACTTTGCGGCAAAAGATTGAAAATGAG
>JASFGH010000117.1:0-9484 GCA_050123865.1 Desulfobacterales bacterium
TCCGATCTGGTGGTCACCATCTGCTGTTTTCAGGGCTTTTTCACCCATCTGCGCAGCGACAGCTACGGCGCGCGCAGTGTGAGCCTGTCGACCACCTCGGCGGTGGTGATTTCTTGCGTGATGATCCTGATTTCTGATTATGTTGTAACCACATTCATTTTGTAGAGGACTATCATGGAAAAACAACCCATTATCGAATTTAAAGGTGTAACCAAACGCTTTGACGTGCGCACCATTCTGGATAAGGTCGACTTTCAAATCTATGAAGGCGAGGTCACCACTCTGATCGGGTTGAGCGGCACGGGCAAAAGCGTGACCCTCAAGCACATCATCGGGCTGCTCAAACCCGATGAGGGCCAGGTACTTTACCGGGGACAGCCCATCGATAAAATGAGTAAAAAAGAATGGAGCGAGTACATCGGGCAGATCAGTTACATGTTTCAGAACAACGCCCTTTTTGACTCGATGACGGTCTTTGAAAACGTGGCTCTTCCGCTGCGCCAGACGACCAAACTGGGCAAAAAGGAAATAGGGGAGAAGGTCATGGCCAGCATCCAGCAGACCGAGCTGACCGAGGTGTTTGATAAATACCCGTCTGAATTATCCGGCGGTATGCAGAAGCGCGCCGCACTGGCCCGGGCGCTTGTGACCGACCCATCGCTTGTGCTCTTTGATGAGCCCACCACCGGCCAGGACCCCATCCGTAAAAATGCGATCCTGGGCATGGTAGCCGAATATCAAAGCCGGTTTGGTTTTACCGCGCTTTTGATTAGTCATGAAATTCCGGATGTCTATTTTATTTCCAATCGCATTCTGGCGCTTTACGGCAAAAAAATTGTATTCCAGGGTCCGCCGGATGAATTTGAAGAGTTTGAGCATCCGTTCCGCGAAGAAATCCTGACCAGCCTTGAGAGCTTACAGGAAGATATTACCGGTCTTTACTCCAAACGCCATTTTAAAGTGCGCTATCAAACCGATTTGAGCAAGCGGCACCCGGATGCCATGTATGCGGTGGCAACCTTTGCCGTTGATGATCTGGACACCATCATAGAACATTCGGGACATGATGCCGCCCAGGAGATCATCCGGGCTCTGGGCTCTTATATCAATAAGCACTTCGGTGCCGTCGGGGGCTTTTCCTCCCGTCAGACCATCAATGAATATGCCACCGTGCTGCCTTACTCGGACCTGGATGAGGCCGAGCGCATCATGGCGGATTTTAAAAAGGATTTTTTGCAGCATGGATTGCCCGACATCCAGACACTGGCAGATAAGGAGGCGGTTGCAGACGATCACTTTGAATTTAACATCACGGCCGGCCTGGCCCAGGGCAAACCCCAGATCGAAATCGAATCGGTTATGGAATTTGCACGTTTTAATCAAACACCTATTGCACGCTTTCAAAGTAAGCGCGGAGGTAAGTCACAATGAAAAAGTATACCCAGGAGACAGTTGTTGGAATTTTTGTGGTCATCGGCATTTTAGCCATCGCCTACATGACAATAAATCTCGGCAATGTGGGCTTTTTTGGAGAAAAATCCTATTCCCTTATTGCCAAGTTCACCTCAGTGAGCGGCCTGCGCGTCGGCAATCCGGTCAATATGCTGGGTTTGGAGGTCGGCCGGGTGGAGTCCTTTAAAATGGATCAGGAAAACCAGGTGGCCGTCGTTGAGCTGAAAATCAATAACGGTATCGAGATCTACGATGATGCCATTGCCTCCATCAAGACCGAGGGCTTGATCGGTGACAAATTTATCAGCATCGATGCCGGCGGCGGCGGTGATCTGCTAGCCGACGGCGATACCATTACCGATACCGAATCTCCGACCGATATCATGGAGCTTGTCAGCAAATATGCGTTTGGAGACGTCGGTAGTGGTGAGGAAGAAGAATAAGATTGGGCATTGGACTGCCCGATTTCGGATTGCAGATTGCGGATTAAATCGATCGTAAAATTCAGCAATAAAATCCCAAAGTCCAATTCTAAATTCTAAAATCGATTAGGGGAAAAGACAAATGAAAAAGAGACATATTAGATTGAGTTTGATACTGGTTGCAGTTTTGTTTATTATGCCGTTGCAGGTTCATGCCGAAGGCGCCAAAGCGACGATTGAAGCGCAGATCAATAAAATGCTGTCAAAAATGAGTGAGCCGGCCTTTAAGGCGCTGCCCCGGGACGACAAATTAGCTGAAGTTCGCAAGATCATCAATGAAGTATTTGATTACAAAGAGCTGTCGCAACGCACCTTGGGGCGCGAATGGAAAAAATTTAAGCCCGAACAGCAGACCGAATTTATCGATCTTTTCAGTAAGCTTTTGGAAAATGTTTATGCCGACCGCATTTTGGCCTATACCCATGAAAAAATCGAATTCGGCAAAGAAACCGAACTCAAAAAGGGCCGGGTGGAAGTTGAAAGTTATATCATCACCATGGATAACAAAAAAGTACCGCTGTTTTACCGCATGTCGAACAAGACCGGGCAATGGCGGGTATATGACGTGGTCATCGAAGGCGTCAGCATGATCAAAAACTATCGCGGGCAATTCAGACAGATCCTTCAAAAAAAGAAGCCTGAAGATCTGCTGCAAACTTTACGCGAAAAAACTAAAGAATAGCCGCTAAGCTAAAACTTGCGGCACCGCATCACAACCTATTTTAGGTATTATCGTCGATCTGCCGCATACATGGGGGGGAACGTAACAGCATTAAGTTGGAGGATACAATTAATAAAAGAGGAAAGGAGCACAATCCGTTAATAAATTATCGACTGCCGAAGTAACCTTAGCCTTTTCCTTGTTACTCAGTGTGGTAAATCCTGCTTGTTCTAAAGCATTGGCGTACGTTAGCCGAAACCTCCTGCATCGGTTGTAGGTGTCGTTTCTGAATTTCCGGATAAAATTATGTTTTCGCTATCCACCCGTACCAAAGAAGCCATCAAAACCGGTCTGGCGATGACCATCGCCTATGGTATCGCCTTGTCTATGGATTGGGAAAAACCATACTGGGCCGGTTTTGCTGTCGCTTTTATCAGCCTGGCAACGACCGGGCAGTCCCTGAACAAGGGTGCCATGCGAATGCTGGGGACGCTGGTGACAACCGTTGTCGCGTTGATTTTCATTGCCCTGTTCGCGCAGGACCGCTATCTTTTTATGCTGTTTCTCTCTTGTTGCCGAGCGATGCCAATTTTGGCAGTCTTGATTAAATCTAACGAAAGGCATAATAATGCTATGCCCTGGGAGGCTGCAGTATGAACTCATCTAATCAATCATCGAACGACAAATTAATTGTGACAAGAGCGCTTGAGGCAACCATCCATGTCGGCCTGGTCGTTCTGCTTTTATATTGGTGTTTTCAGATCGGCCGACCGTTTCTTCAGATTATCGTTTGGGGCATTATCATTGCTGTTGCGATCCACCCCTGGTACGACCGGCTGAAATCCGCCCTGGGTGGGCGTGGCCGTCTGGCGGCAACCCTGATCGCACTTTTTGCACTGATCGTCCTGCTCGTTCCGGCGTATATGCTTTCCGGATCTCTCATCAACACTGCACAGGAGTATTCGGCACAGCTCGAGGCAAGGACATTAAAAGTACCACCGCCATCAGAGAGTGTCAGATCCTGGCCGGTCATCGGCGAACCTTTATACAAGTCATGGAGCCTGGCCTCGGACAATCTCGGAGCTGCCCTGAGCAAGATGACCCCGCAGCTTAAAAAGTTTGGCATGCCGCTGTTGACCGCTGCTGCGGGTGTCGGGGTCGGGATCCTGAAGTTCGTGGTTTCGATCATTATCGCCGGTGTTCTGCTTGCAAATGATGCCGGTGGCGGTCAGGCTGCGCGGGCAGTTGCGACGCGGCTCTCAGCTGAACGGGGGACAAAGGCCGTTGAACTCGCTTCGGCGACGGTGCGGAGTGTTACCCTGGGTATTCTAGGCGTGGCTCTCATCCAGACCCTCCTGGCAAGCCTTGGCTTTCTTGTAGTCGGCGTTCCCGGCGCGGGGCTTTGGGCACTGCTGGTGCTGATTCTGGCTATCGTTCAGCTTCCCACGATTTTGATCCTGGGCCCGATTATTGTCTACGTGTTCTCCACCAGCAGTACGGTTGCCGCAGTTGTGTTTGCGATCTGGAGTATCCTTGTCGGTATATCGGACGCCTTTCTGAAACCCCTCTTGATGGGTCGCGGCGTCGACGTTCCCATGCTGGTAATCTTTATTGGCGCAATCGGCGGCTTCATGACATCGGGCATTATCGGCCTCTTCGTCGGGGCGGTCATTCTTGCGCTCGGCTACAAGCTTTTCCTGACATGGCTCGATAAAGATACACAACCGGAAGGCGAGCCATCCAAATCTGAGTAGCGGCCATACGTGTGAACACTAAAAGCTGAAAAACAATCATGATTTCATCATCCACACGCACCAAAGAAGCCATCAAACCCGCCCTGGGCGTGGTGATTGCATACGGTATCTCTTTGGGAATGGGCTGGGAAAATCCTTACTGGGCAGGATTCGCGGTGGCGATGATCAGCCTGTCCACATCCGGACAGTCGTTGAACAAAGGCACTATGCGGATGCTGGGCACCCTGGTGGCTGCAGCAGCAGCGCTGACTTTCATGGCATTGTTTCCCCAGGACCGCTGGTGGTTTATTTCCGTTCTGTCCGTCTATATCGGTTTCTGCACATATATGATTGCCGGTGACCAGCACCAGTACTTCTGGTACTGCAGTGCCTTCATCGTCCTGGTCATCGGTGTCCATTCCGCCGGAGAATTGCCCAATGCGTTTAACATCGCGGTGTTGCGCACCCAGCAAACCGCAATGGGCATCCTGGTCTACACTCTGGTATCCGTTTTTCTATGGCCGGTGCGGGCCCAGAACATGCTCGATGAGGCCACGCGCAAGCTGTTTACAACCCAGGTAACGATCTACCGAGCCTACCGTGCTCTTTTAAGCGGTAACGGCACAGCCGAGGATTCACGCCCGCTGAGGATGCAGGAGATACAGCTTCTGAATCAGCACGCCCAGGCCCTGAGCGCGGCTGAGACAGACAGCTATGAAGTGTGGGAGGTGCGCCGTCAGTGGCGGCGCTTCCATCAACTGTCCAGCTCCCTGATGGTTGCGCTTGAGCAGTGGCGCGAGAGTTTTGCCGAAGCCCAATCGCTCGATCTGAATAAAATTTTACCCAATTTGGAGGCGATGTGCACAGAGCTTGAAATGCGCTTCGAGTCGATCGAGGGCATGCTGGCCGGCAAACCTGCGGTGCGTATGCCGCAGGCCGTCACCCTATCGATCGATCCGGCCACAAAAAATTTCCTGACCCATCTCCAGAGGGCGGCAGTGTTGGTGATCGAGGCGCAACTCGATCGCATCGAAATGCTCAGCCGCCCCCTTTTTTACAGTGTTTGGGACATCAAAGGCTATGGCCGGCCACCCTCGAGCCCTGTCGCGATGGAAGCCCGTGCCGGCATTCTCCGTATTGACCCGGACCGATTGCAGGCAGCCCTCAAGACAATAGCGACACTCTGGGCAGCGTTTCTTGTCTGGTTTTACATCGACCCTCCGGGACATTCGACGTTTGTGGAGTTCGCAACCATCATTGCCATGGGCTCGGCGATGGTGGGTTTGAGTCCGGTAACGATGTTTACGCCATTTATTGTCCTCACGCTTGCCGCAGGCGTCCTGTATATCTTCGTCATGCCGCACCTCTCAGGCTTCACACAGCTGGGTGTGATGTTATTTAGCGCGGTATTTGCGGTCTACTACCTGTTCTGGCAACCACGCCAGGGCCTGTCGAAATCGATTGGTGCTGCGATGCTTCTCAATGTCATCGGTGTGCAGAACCAGCAGACTTACAATTTCGCCGGTTTTGCCAATACCGTTGTCATGATTGCGGTAGCGAGCGGGATCGCCATCCTTATCTGGTATGTTCCGCCGTCACCGCGTCCCGAAAAAGTTTTCCTACGCCTGCTCGCTCGCTTTTACCGGCAAAGTGAATTTCTGATATCGCACATGGCCCTGGATTGGAAGCATAAAGCCGGTTTGGTCGAAAGCTGGAAGTTGATGTTTTACCAAACCGATCTTTTGGAGTTGCCGCAGAAGCTCAGGGCGTTAGGGGGTCAAATTGACCACCGATTATTTCCCGGCGTTACGCCTGAGCAGGTTCAGATGCTCGTGAACAGCCTGCAAGCACTCGCTTTGCGACTCAAGGACCTGGCCGATATGCGCAAGCATCCCCAGGCGACATCCCTTGTTCAAGAATTACTGGATGATGTGCGCGCCTGGCGCATGGCCATCCAAGAGCTGTTTCAGAAGTGGTCTGATGATCCGGCGTCTGAACCGGCCGATTATCTTCAGAATCGACTGTCTGCCAAATTAAATGAGATGGAGAACCGCATCGATTGGACGCTAGGCCAGGCCGATCAGAGAGAGCTTAGCGAGGCAGATTATCAGAATTTCTACCGGCTGGTCGGTAGTTACCGCGGTCTGTCGGAATCGATCGTTGAACATGCAAAGATTGCCGGGGGTCTGAACTGGCAAGAGTGGAAAGAAGAACGATTCTAGAAAAGGTTTCAGGTTTCAGTGTTCAGGTGTCAGGAAGTACAAGGAGAAGACAGTGCCAGCAAGGAATTATATGGATGTGGAGGATCTAGAAGTCTATAAAAAGCTCTGTCAATTACACATTGAGGTTTGTGATTTAACCCAGGCTTGGCCACAAGAAGAAAAGTACGAATTGGGAAGCCAGGTAAGGCGTTCGTCAAACAGCTCACCTGCCCAGCTTGCCGAGAAAAATGATGACCGGCATATCCGTAACAAAATCGAAGGCGTCAACCGCAGCAGAGGCGAAGCAGGTGAGACGATTCATCACTTGTATATGGCAAAACTCAAAGGATACATAACAGATAAGATATATCTGGAATTTAGAGACCGCTATAAAGAGTGTATACGCATGTTAAACGGATTGGAGAAAACGCTGGAGCGGAAAATTCCAAAGTGAGAGCAGCGATGGCTGGTAAAAGAAGCTGCAGCTGAGTATGAGTTTAATAATGAATCGCACCCCCAGGGGTGGCCAGTTGAAGATAGATAAGGTATCAGCGTTCAATGTTCGGGTTTCGGATTTCTGCATTTACTTGTTTTTCCTGACACCTGACACCTGAAACCTTTTAACAAGGAGCTTGATATGAGCTTTATCCCCAAAGAATTCACCATTGGTGGTGTCTATTTTCCACCTTTGCTGATTGCCGGCATTCTGGGCGTGACACTGGCGGTGTTGACGGCCATGCTGCTCAACCGCTATCGTCTGTCGCGCTATTTTTTCTACCCGCCGCTGGTTTTTGTTGCGCTGGCGGCAATTTACACCGTAATTATAGGAACGTTTTTTATACCAACCTAAAACCACCTTAGTATTGGAGTAATGGAAAGCTGACAATTATGAATGTGATTCCTCCTCGTCCTCGTCGTCGTCCTCGAAAAATAAAGGCCGCGAAGATGAAGCCAATACATAGTCGAGGACGACGACGAGAACGACGACGAGGACGATGGATAGGATAGATACACTTCAAAAAATTAGAAGCACTGGAAAAAACACATGAAGGGAATAACAAAATACCTGCTGACCGGTGCGATCGTTCTGATTGCTGTGATCGTGGTTTTTTTCAAATACTGGGACTATGTCACCAATCCCTGGACGCGAGACGGACAGGTACGCGCTCAGGTCGTTCAGATTACGCCCCGGGTATCCGCCCCGATTATGAAGCTGCCAATAGCGGACAACCAGTTGGTCAAAGCCGGTGACCTGTTGTTTGAAATCGACCCCCGGACATTTGAGGCAGCCCTGGAACAGGCGCGTGCCCAGCTTGACAATACCCGCGATGAAATCGAAGCCCTGGAGAAACAGGTCGAGGCTGCTCAGGCTGATGTTAAGGCTGCCAGCGCCAACATCAAACGGGCGGAGGCCGCGATAAGGGGATATGCCGGCCGGGTTGAACAGGCTGACGCGGAATACAAACGCCAGCAGATACTGATTAAACAGAGAGCCACATCCCAAAAAAGGGTCGAGTCGGCCAGGGGCAATTACATCGCCGTTGTCAATGAAAAAGCCAATGCAGAAGCTCAGTTGCTGCAAATGCAGGCCCAGCTGGGGGAAGCGGAAGCAAACCTGGCCAAAGCCCAGGCTGACCTGGGGGCACCGGGTGAAAAGAATGCCCAGCTGCGTCTGGCCAAAGCCCAAGTTCGCGAGGCGGAACTCAACCTGGAATTTACCCGGGTCAAAGCGCCGGTGGACGGATATGTGACCAACCTAAATCTTCGACTGGGCAGTCAGGCGGTTGCAAACCAGCCGGCCCTGGCGCTGGTGGATATGAATAGCTTCTGGGTTCACGGGTTCTTCAGGGAAAACTATATCGAGGATATTCGCGAAGGAGACAGGGCGATCGTGACCCTCATGACGTATCCGGATAAACCGCTGGATGGCCGCGTCGACAGCCTGGGCTGGGGCATTGCCCAACAGGACGGCAGCACCGGTTCTGATCTGCTGCCGACGATCAGCCCGACCTTCGAGTGGATCCGTCTGGCCCAGCGGGTGCCGGTGCGCATTCATCTCGACAAAGTGCCCGAAGGTGTCAAACTACGAGTCGGCACCACGGCATCGGTGTTGGTGATGACCGGAACCAGCCAGGAAACGAATAAGAAAAAGGCGGTGGCGGCACCGAAGGCGTTGCAGTGATGGGTTAGAATTAGCCAAGCTCCTGCTGTTAATAAATGAACATAATAATCGGTGCTCATAATAGATTTCGTCCTCGCCCTCGTCCTCGTCGTCGTCCTCGAGAAGCGAAAGCCGCAGAGAAATTGTGCAATAACTGCCGAGGGCGAGGACGAGCACGACGATGAGGACGAGGAAAAATACTGAAAAGCGTTCACGGAGGAATATATGCCTTCGATTTACTTTATTGACAATTGTAATTTGAAGGATTGCAACCGAATTAGCTCCCATATTTTTGCAATCGTTTTTTTGGGGCTGCTGAGCCTATTGTTTATAATCGGCGGCTGCAGCATGGTGGGACCCGATTATGTCAAACCGACGGCACCGGAGCCTCAGGAATGGCTGGAATCAACCGATTCCAAAATTGAAAACAAGGCGGCTGATTTCAGCAGCTGGTGGACGGTGTTCAATGATCCGACGCTTAATGCCCTGGTGCAAAACGCCTATCAACAAAACCTAACCTTACAATCTACCGGCATTCGAATTCTGGAAGCGCGGGCTCAGCTGGGCATTGCCATTGGCGATCAATACCCGCAAACTCAGCAGGCCACCGGTGATACTACGGCACAAAAAACCAGTCGCAACTTGCCTAATGCCGCCTCTGCCGAACGCTTTGCTTACGTGTACGACATGGGATTCGACGTCGCTTGGGAGCTCGACTTCTGGGGCAAGTTCCGGCGGGCTGTCCAGGCCGGTGTTGCCGATTTGCAGGCCTCGATTGCCGATTATGATGACAA
>JASFGH010000118.1:0-9475 GCA_050123865.1 Desulfobacterales bacterium
CGGCACCGGCAGTCTGCCGCCGGAGCTCATTCCATGGGCCCCTTTTTTCTGCTATGCCCTGACCCGCAGCGGGACCGCGCATCACGATTACACCGAGATGGCGCGCCGCATCGATGCGTATACCGGCGGTGTCGGCCTGGCAACCCATGCACGCACCCGTTATGACCAGGATGGAAACTGCCTGCCGTTCATTTCATTAAACGGCAAATGCCTGGTGCGCAATCAGGAAAAGATGTTTGACATCATCCAGGAGTTTATTGCCGATTTTGATTTGTCCGATCACTCTCGTTTAACCAGCCTTTTGAAGGAATATGTTGCCGCGCTTCAATCCATGATCGTCCATAACGGACATCGCCTGGCCATATCGGTCGCCTCAAGAAATTTTTCACCTGCCCGGGCGTTAAGCGAATCCTGGAGCGGCATACATCAGCTCAAGACCATCAAGGAATTAACCGATGATCTCAGTGCCCAAAAACTGAACGCCCTGGTGCAGGACCTGACCGAAATCGGTCAGCATGTTTTTGTGCGCGAAAATTTTCAGATGGCGCTGATTGGAGAAGAAGATCAGTTAGCAGCCGGCGGTGCCGCCGCTAAGAAAATTTTCCAGCAGTTGGCGGATGGTCGCAACAACGGATTCGGTTCGCCCCGGATGCGTTTGCCCGACGATACACCGCGCGAAGGCTGGAGCACGTCGACGGCCGTATCATTTGTGGCCCTGACGTTTGAAACCGTGCGCATGACGCACGCAAATGGTCCCGCGCTGGCCGTTATCAGCAAAATTTTACGATCGATGTATCTGCACCGGGAGATTCGCGAAAAAGGCGGGGCATACGGGGGATTTGCGATCTACAATCCGGAGGATGGGCTGTTTGGTTTTGGCTCCTACCGCGATCCCCATATCGTCGCGACCTTAAAGGCTTACGCGGCTGCAGCTGAATTCATCCGTGGCAGATCTTATACGGATGAGGATGTCAAAGAGGCCATTTTACAGGTGTGCTCTGAAATCGACAAACCGGATCCTCCGGGCCCGGCCGCCCGCAAAGCCTTTTACCGCAAAATCGTTTCACTATCAGACGACATTCGCACGCAGTTTAAGACCCGCTTGTTGTCACTGAAGCGCCGCGATATCCGGCAGGTCGCTGATAAATATTTTGGCCCGCAATGCAAACACGGATCAGTGGCTGTCATTTCAAATGAAGAAAAACTAAAAGAAGCCAATCAGCAGCTCGCCGATCATCCCCTCAAGATGTACCAGATCTAAGAGGTGTTAGGTGTCGGTAAAAAGTTGACGGAATGTAGAAATCAGGAAGAGTTTTATCTACCGGTTTGAACAGCTTAGTAGAAAATCCCGTTGAACATGTATTTGAAATTATAAGAGATATATCAGGATATCGGAGATGGGCACCCGAACAATACATCCAAGGAGGATCCCAATGCAAGCAGAAAAAGAAAAAGCCGGATTTATTTGTGTAAAAGACACCATCGATGGTGCCTACCCATCGCTGGTGTTGGCCATCAATGCAGCCCGTCAGGGCATGGAGAGTAAGATATTTTACTCTTTTATGGGACTTAATTTGGCAATGGAGGGCGGATTCGATCGGGCTAAATTCTTTCCCGCCGGCGCGATGGGAGCCATTCCGGGAATGTCCTCACTGGCCACCGGAATGATGAAACGCAAAATCGAAAAAGCCAATATCCCCAGTCTTGCTGATTTGCAGGAGATGGCCCAGATTGAAGGTGTAGAGCTGATCGCCTGCAAAATGACGGTGGACATGATGGAAATCAATGAGGACAAACTAATCAAAGGTGTCACGGTCTGGACGGCTGAAGAATTTTTAGTCTACGCCAAGGAGTGCAAAATCTGTTTATTTACTTAATTTTGAATTCTGACGTCTGACCGATGTGCCCTGACACCTGAATGCTGAAATCTTTTATCTAGTTTTCTATCATCGCCTTAAGTTGGGCCAATGTCTCTGCAGGCATCTTGAATGAATGTTCCGGCCCCGGGAAAGCCACGTCCTGCACGTCTTTCTTATAGGCCTTCATGGCGTCTAAAATGATCGTTCGAATCTGGGTATACTGCTTGACAAATTTGGGCACGAATTTGTCGAACAGCCCAACCATGTCATGGGTGACCAGCACCTGACCATCCACATCCGGCCCGGCACCAATGCCGATGATCGGAACCGTGACAGCCTCAGAAACCAATTTGCCAAGGGGCGCCGGAACAGCTTCCAGAACAATGGAAAATACACCAGCGTCCTCCAGGCCTCTGGCGTCATCGATAATTTGCATAGCTGCCGCAGCATCCTTTCCCTGCATTTTAAAGCCGCCCAGCGCGCTGGCCGTTTGGGGCGTTAAACCAATGTGGCCCTGCACCGGTATGCCAGCCTTGATGATGGACTCGACGGTGGGGGCAAAATTCAGGCCGCCTTCCAGTTTGATGGCATCACATCCACCTTCTTTCATCAGGCGGCCAGCGTTGTGGATCGCTTCACGGATCGAGGTGTTATAGCTCATGAAGGGCATATCACCGATCACCAGCGGCCCTTTGCAGCCCCGCACAACAGCTTTGATATGATGGATCATGTTTTCCATGGTCACTTCAACGGTTCCGTCTAACCCCATGACGACCATGCCCAGCGAATCGCCTATCAGCACCATGTCGATTTCAGCCTGATCGGCCAGCAAACCAATCGGGTAATCATAGGCTGTGAGCATCACCAATTTGCGGCCTTCGACCTTGGACTGCTGGATGTCGGGTATGGTAACTGTTTTACTCATTTTTTTATTTCCTTTCTTTCGAGAGTCGTATTTAACCTTAACTACAGGTTAGGGTTCAAAGGTTCATGGTTTCCGTCCTCTGACCTCTGTCATCTGCCTTCTGTTTTCAACCTCAGAGCCTTTGAACCAGGTGACTGAAAACTGTTTGTCCGCCCAAGTCATGAAGGCATAGAAGTACCCCCTGAAAACTTACAGGTTGAAATGTGTTTCCATCGTCTGCACCAACGCCGTCAGTGTCCGATTGACCGGGGCAGCGATTCCCAGACGTTCGGCTTCGCGCACCACAAAACCGTTTATGGCCCTAATTTCAGTCGGGCGACCGTGATCCACATCCTGACCCATGGAAGAACGGTTGGCGGCTGTGGCGGCCGCCACCTGGAAAACATGATCGGCCGCATCTTTGCGAATCTCGATGCTCTGGGCCTGTGCCACACGAGCAGCTTCTTCGACGGCGGTGCGACTGAGTTCTCTGGTTGACTCCAGATCCAGAATTTGACCGTTTTTTATACCGGTTAAAGCCGTGATGGCGTTGATGCCGACATTCACGAGCAGTTTATCCCAGATCACCGGGCGAACGTCGTTAATCGCAGTAGTTTCAATTCCGGCCTGCGTAAATTGATCGGCAATTTGGCGGGCGTTTTTAAACTCTTTTTCCTCTGTGGCCCACATTCCGACAGTTGTTGGGCCGGCCCCGGCGTGTCGGATCCAACCAGCTTTGAGCAGGGTGGAACCATGCGACGTTGTCCCAACCAGAATGCGATCGGGCGAGATGAACTGCGCGATCGTTTCAGCGTTGCCCATGCCGTTTTGCAAGGTCATTACCAGCCCCTTGGAGCCAGCCAGTCGTGCGGCTGTTTGCGCGGCGGCTTCGGTTTGTGTGGCTTTTACAAAAATTAAAACCAGTTCGGATTCTCCGATTTGCTTCGGATCCATGACGGCATTCAACCTGACATTACGGGTTTGTCCATCGAATTCGATGGTGACCCCATTTTGGTTGACCGCATCAATGTGCTCCTGCCAGATGTCATAGAGCCAGACAGTATGGCCGCCTTCAGCCAGGAGGGTGCCGAACAGGCTGCCCATGGCGCCAGCTCCGACGATTGCAATTTTCATAACTATCCCCCTTGCCCGGACGTTTCATTCGAAACCGTTATTGGCTTTTGGTCTGCAAATCGTCCGGCAAATTCGAAATCCTAAGCCCTAAATCCGAAACAAATTTTAAATCCAAATGTACCAATGACCCAAACAATAAGACTCAGACGTATTCTGCACTTCACATTAATTTTCATGCAAGATTCAGGTATTAAATAGCTACAGTCCTTGGCCTTTATTTAACCAGCAGGCCACCGAGTGTTCCGGCGCTGCCACTAACAGGGACGGGCGCTCGATGCGGCAACGCTCGAACGCATGCGGACACCGGGGATGAAAGGTGCAACCCGGTGGTGGGTCGATCGGACTGGGTACATCACCTTCCATGGGAAACGGCTCGGTTCGACGGTGCGGGTCCGGCATGGGTACAGCTTTTAGCAGCGCCGCAGTATATGGATGGCGGGGTGCGATGCTGAAGCTTTCAGCCGGTGCCAGCTCAACAATCGTTCCAAGGTACATAACCGCAATGCGATCGCTGATGTGTTCGACCACACTTAAATCATGGGAAATAAAAACATAGGACAGTTGAAACTCCTGTTTAAGATCCGCTAACAGGTTAATGACTTGGGCCTGAATGGAAACATCCAGGGCGCTAACCGGCTCATCGGCGACAATCAGTTCCGGGCGCACGCATAGTGCCCGCGCAATGCTGATGCGCTGTCGTTGTCCGCCTGAAAATTCATGGGGATATTTGTCCAGATCGGATGCGCGCAAACCGACTTTTGCAATCAGTTCGGTTGCGACCTTTTTGCGTTCGCTTTTGGAAAGATTTTGTATGGCACGCAAAGGCTCGGTAACGATGGCGTCTACTTTCATGCGTGGGTCTAAACTTGCGTAAGGGTCCTGGAAAATGATCTGCATGCGCCGCCTCAGCGGGCGCATTTCTTTATCACCTAAATTTTGAATCGGTTGACCGTCAAATTCGATATGACCACCGGTGGGCTCTATCAGCCGCAAAATCAGGCGTCCGAGTGTTGTTTTGCCACAGCCGGATTCCCCCACCAGGCCGAACGTTTCACCGCGTGACAGCGCAAAAGACACGCCGGCAACGGCCCGCACCCGGGCCCGTGGCCTGGTCAATAGTCCTCCGCCCAGCGGAAATTCTTTTACCAGGTTGTCAACCTTTAACAAGGGCGCTTCAGGCACTGGGCTTCCTCCGATCCGGGTGGTGCTTAAGCCAACAACGAGCCCGCTGGCCGTTGCCAATCTTAAACAGCTTGGGCTGTTGTTTGCGACAGGCTTCAAATGCATGTGGACAGCGGTCTGCAAACCGGCACCCGACAACAGCTTCTATCAGGGCTGGAACGGTTCCCGGGATTTCATTGAGCCGCGGGGCGTGTCTGCCCCGGTGATCTCCCAGTCGTGGCATCGATTTGAGAAGACCCTGGGTATAAGGATGAAAGGGCTGATCAAATATGTCTGTCATATAGCCTTCCTCGACGATCTGGCCGGCGTACATGACGACTACCCGCGCGGCCATCTGGGCCACGACCCCCAGATCATGCGTAATCAGCAAAATAGACATATTCAATTCTGATTTAAGACTCAGCATCAAAGACAGAATCTGGGCCTGGATGGTCACATCCAAAGCGGTGGTCGGCTCATCTGCAATCAGCAATTTTGGTCGACACACCATCGCCATGGCGATCATGACCCGCTGACGCATACCACCGGACAGCTGGTGGGGGTAGTCGTTAAGCCGGTTGTGGGCAGCTGGGATTTTAACATGATCCAGCCATTCAGCCGCTTCTGCCAATGCGGCTGATTTGGAAAGTGATTTATGAACCCTTAAAGGTTCAGCCACCTGCTGTCCGATGGGCAACACCGGATTTAGGGATGTCATGGGTTCCTGAAAAATCATTGCAATGTCCCGACCCCGAATTCGGCGCAAACCTTCAGCGTCCAGGCGCAACAAATCCTGGTTTTCAAACTGGATACGACCGGCCGCGATCCGGCCCGGCGGAGACGGAACCAGGCCCAGAATGCTTAATGCGGTAACACTTTTGCCACAGCCGGATTCCCCCACCAGTCCCAGCGTTTCACCGGCCGCCAGATCCAAACTGACGCCATCCACTGCCCGTGCGATACCCTCGGGTAGGTGAAAGCTCACCCTGAGCTCTTCAATGTCCAGTAGTTTATCATTCATATTTTAGCTTAATCAGACGGTTTGTATAAATAATGAAGGGCCGTCAAAACATAAACTTTGGCGGTTTCAATCAATTGATCCAGGTCGATCCATTCGTCAATTTGGTGGGGGACCTGACGATCGCCCGCGCCCATGGTGACGATCGGTATGTTTTTCATAGACCACAGAAAGGTCCCGTCGGTCGCCCCGGGCACGCCTGCGTAAACCGGTGGTTTGCCGCTGATGGTCTGGGTAGCCCAGGCGGCTGCCTGAACGATGGGGTCGGTCTCATCGGTCAATGTGCAGGGCCTGTCGGTTAAAATTTCAACCTTCACGGCCAGTTCGGGACATCGTCGCACACCCAGCAGATCGTCGTACTGCTGGTAATGTTTCCGAACGCTGCGGACGACATTTTGGGACAGTTTTTTCAGATCCGCAATGATGTCTTTATGCTTTTGCGCAGGTGTCGTGCGAACGTCTACCAGAACCCGGGCCTCTCCGGGCATGACATTGAGTTGAGGTGCCCCGGCAGACGGCGCCTGAATAACCGTAGGAGTGAAGCTGGGCCAGCCCAAATGCGAATCGTATCCGACAGCGGTGCTTGCTTTTTTTTCCAGACGGTGTAGGCCCTCAATGATGCGGGCGATGGCCAGTGCACAGTTCAGACCGGATAGCGGCATGGCACCATGGCTCATGCGGCCGGTGATCCCATAGCTGGCGCGAACAGCTCCTTTCTGAGAGGTACAGATCAAGCCGTCCTGCGGCTCGCAGATCACAGCTGCGGTGACCTTATCAGCATGACCCTTTTTGATGAAATCGGTTACTCCGATCATCTGGTCTTCTTCATCGCACAAAACGCCACCGATTACCGAACCGGACAGCTCGATTGCCGATTTTTTTAGGGCATTCATTGCTATCAGCATGGCCGCCAGATTGCCTTTGGTATCGTTGGTGCCGCGTCCATACATCCGGCGGCCCACAATTTGTGCACCAAAGGGATCATATTGCCAGGCCGAGATATCCCCCGGTGTGACCACGTCTGTATGGCCCTCAAACATGAGGGTGCGTTTTCCCGGGCCATGCAACCCGCTGATGATGATATTGGGCCTGTTGGGGGTGACTTGGTCCATTTGAACATCAAATCCCTGCGATCGGGCCCAGGCAGCGACTTTTTCGGCCACGATCTGCTCACTGGTGCCGGCCATCGGATCCCACACCGAATTGATGCGAACCAAACCAGCCGTCAACTCAATCAATTTATCCGCATCAATCTCTTTTATTACTTTTTCTATTATGTCTTTGGTTGGCGTCATGATATTCGTCTCAAAATTCGAAATCCGAAGCACGAAATCCGAAACAATATCTAAATCATAAATCCAAATACTCGAAACGAACATCGAATTTTGAATTTTGAACATTTGGATTTGTTTCGGATTTCGATATTCGATATTCGGATTTCGTATAAGGGATATTTCAGATAGTCCTTCATTGTGAGTCTATCATTATCTTATGCGTACCATCTTTGGATCAAGTGTATCCCTGAGACCATCTCCCAACAGATTAAATCCCAGTACCGCCCAGGCGATGGCTAATCCGGGAAAGATGGCCATCCACGGTACATGTGACATAAAAGTTTGGGCTTCATTGAGCATCCGGCCCCATGAAGCAGTGGGTGGTTGCGTACCCAGTCCCAAATAACTGAGGCCGGCCTCGGCTAAAATGGCTACGGCAAATTGAATCGTGCCCTGGATCAGCAGCGGCGAGAGAATATTGGGCAGTACGTGGCGCCAGGCAATCGACCATTCACTCATACCGGCAGCTCGTGCGGCGACAATAAATTCACGTTCCCAGATGACCATGGCCACCGCCCGGGTCAGGCGGGCGAAGACAGGGATATAAAAGATGCCGATGGCCAGCATGGCATTGATCATCGACGGCCCCAGGATAGATGTAATCAAAATGGCGGTCAAAACGGCCGGGAAACCGAAAAGGAGATCTGCAAGGCGCATAATTGCTTCATCGATAAATCTACCAAAGTAGGCCGACGCCAGACCGAGCAATACACCGAGGCTTAATCCGATGGCCACCGTGACCAGCCCCACAATGATCGAATTGACCGCCCCGGTCATCACCCGAGACAGGGTGTCACGACCGTATTGGTCGGTACCCAGTGGATGCGTCCATGAGGGCCCCTGCAAACGCTCCCGGGGATTCATTTTGTTGGCATCAAACGGAGTCCAGACAATACTGAGAACCGCTGCCAAAACGACTACAGCCGAAAGGATGAATCCAACCGTAAAGTTTTTATTTTTTAAGAAGCGTTTCATTCTAACTGAATTCTCGGATCAACATAGGAGTAGGCCAAGTCAACGATAAAGTTGACAACGACAACAGCCGCAGCCATAAACAGTACCACATCACGAACGACCGGCAGATCACGCTGCCCGATGGCGTTAAACACTAAACGGCCTAAACCCGGCAGGTAGTAAACGTTTTCGATGATGATTGCACCGGCCAGCAGTTGGCCCAACTGCAGCCCCATTATCGTCAGTACTGGAATCAGGGCATTCCGCAGGGCATGCGTGTAGACGACCGTGCGTTCCCGTAGCCCCTTGGCACGGGCAGTGCGAACATAATCTTCCCTCAAGACTTCGAGCATGGATGAACGGGTGAGGCGCGTCAGAATCGAGGCGCGGATCACACCTAGTGCGAAAGCGGGCAACAAAAGCGCCTTGAATGAGCCCCAGGCGTCTGTCGCCCAGCCAGGAAAACCGCCAGCGGCAAACCAGCCCAGCTGGACTGAAAGAAATAGGATCAACAAAATCCCCAACCAGAACTCCGGCGTGGCCAACCCCAGCTGGGTGAAAAACATTACCGATACATCGGCCGGACGGTTCTGGTGGCAGGCGGCATAGATTCCCAGCGGCAAAGATATAATCACGGCAAAGACCATGGCTAACAGGGCCATCGGGCCTGTTACAGCCAAACGACTGACAATTAAATCATATACCGGCAGATCATAGTTGAGTGAGCGGTTGCCCCTGCCGGTGATCAGATTGGTTATCCAGTTGAGGTACTGGGCCCAAAAGGGCTGATCTAAGCCGAGTTCGGCCCTTAGATTGGCCAGGGTTTCAGGGGTGGCATTGATACCCAGCATGATTTGGGCTGGATCGCCGGGAAGTACGAAAAGCACAGAGAATACGGCAATGGAGACTAGCAACAGCAGCAAAATCAATGTGATCAGCTTTTTGACCAGATAACGGATCATGGGTCTTTACAGATGCTTGGAGTGATGGAGCGATGGAGTATTGGAGTACTGGTTGGATAGGAGTGACGAATGATACCTCAGAAAGATCATCCCAATACTCCAATACTCCAATACTCCAGTATTTACCACTCCGATATCATTGAAATAAA
>JASFGH010000119.1:0-9435 GCA_050123865.1 Desulfobacterales bacterium
GACGCGCTGCCTCCTTTGGAACCGAAGAACTAAGAGTGACCTATTTCCCTTTGATATCAAAAAGGGAACTGACCATAAGCGTCGAAGGCTGCTGGGTGTGCCTTAGTTTAACAATAACCGAAAGGAGGGATTATGGGTGCTTTAGCAATTATGGTGCTGGCATTCGCCGGTTACATTATCATGTACCAGCTGTATGGTAAATTTGTCGGCGCTAAGATTTTCGCATTATCCGGCGCTGCCAAACCACCGGCCGTTGAAATGGAGGACGGGATTGATTATGTGCCGACCCGAAAAGAAATTATTTTCGGCCACCACTATACGTCGATTGCCGGGACGGGTCCCATCGTTGGACCGGCCATTGCCATTATCTGGGGCTGGGTGCCGGCCCTGATATGGGTGTTTGTGGGCAGCATTGTGATGGGCGCAGTCCATGATTTCGGTGCCCTGATCATATCAATGCGCAACCAGGGAAAATCCATTTCCGAATACACCGCCAAGTACGTCAACAACCGCACCAAGATTTTCTTTTTTCTGATCGTTTTTTTGGAATTGTGGATTGTGATTGCGATTTTCGGGCTCGTGATTGCCGTGGTGTTTGCCATGTATCCGGCTTCGGTTCTACCGGTCTGGCTGGAAATTCCCATTGCCATTTATCTGGGCTATTTGATTTACAAAAAAGGCGCTAATGTGGCACTCTGGTCAGTTATCGCCGTTATTGCCTTGTACGTAACGGTGGTTATCGGTGCTTTCGTACCGATCAAGATGCCCGCAATCGGAGGGATTCCGCCCACTGGTGTGTGGACGATCATCTTATTGGCGTATGCCTTTATTGCATCGTGTTTGCCGGTAACCACGCTGTTGCAGCCACGTGACTTTATCAACTCCCACCAGCTGATCGTGGCCTTGGCCTTGCTGATTTTAGGCGTCTTTTTTACGGGAATCGGCGGTCGCCTGGAAATCGTCGCTCCGGCCGTGCAACTCGCACCGGCAAAAGCGCCGCCCATGTGGCCCTTTTTGTTCATTACCATTGCCTGCGGGGCCATATCCGGTTTTCATTCGCTGGTATCCTCCGGCACCTCTGCCAAGCAAGTGCGAAATGAGCAGGATTCTCTGTTTGTGGGTTATGGTTCCATGCTGCTTGAAGGTGTGCTGGCAACCTTGGTGATCATCGCCGTTTCAGCAGGAATCGGCATTGCCTATACCACCAAAGATGGCGCCACCTTGACCGGTGCCGCTGCCTGGACGACTCATTATTCATCCTGGGCCGCTGCAGCAGGTTTAGGGTCCAAGGTTTCCGCTTTTGTTGATGGATCGGCCAACATGATTGCCACCCTCGGTATTTCTAAGAAATTTGCGTTAGTCATTATGGGGGTGTTTGTGGCCTCCTTTGCGGGAACCACTCTGGACACGGCCACCCGAATTCAGCGCTACGTCATTGCCGAGCTATGTGGCGACTTTAACCTCAAGGCGTTGACCAATCGCTATGTCGCCACCGCCATCGCGGTTGGATCGGCGCTTCTGCTGGCATTCGCAACCGGTGCCGGTGGAACAGGGGCGCTTAAACTTTGGCCGCTTTTTGGTGCCACCAACCAGACCCTGGCTGCTCTGGCGTTAATTATTATTACCCTGTATCTCAAACGCCGCGGGGGGGTGAAGTGGCTCATTTCCGGAATCCCGGCCATTTTTATGGCCATCATGACCATTTGGGCGGTGATTCTGAACCAGGTTAAATTCGGTGCCGGTGACAATATGCTGTTGACGGTGATTAACATCTGTATTCTGTTCACAGCACTCTGGATTGTGGTTGAAGGTGTCATCAAATTCTTCGTCACGGGTGAAGAACCAACTGCACCGGCCGCACCCGAGACTGCGTAAGCGCATCAGATGGAAGTATCGCCATTTGGCGATACTTCCACATTTTTTGTGTCATTAAAAATTCATTCAGCCTAGCGGCCCTTTTACAAAAACCAATAACCGAGATCCAAAAAAGACGCTGCCGGTATGACCCATGATTTAAAACGCATTTATTTTACCCTTCTGCTGCCGTCAGTGGCGGGATTTGTTGCCGTTTTCGCACTGCAACACTTCCATTTGGTCGATTGGCATATTCCAAATCTTCCGCAGGTTATCCATCCGATTGTTTTTATGATCTCCGTCTGTTTTGCGGTGGCCTTTCCGATTCTTTACCGAACTGCTTTTGCGAATAAAAGACGCCATCAAACAAATACCACTGAAGATGAATGGCTAAAATATGAACGCAACCTGCTTTATATTGCCATGACAACGCCCTATGTGAGTCTGATTGCTCAAATTTTGCAATTGGCTCGTTTCCATCTGGCCGGTACGATTCTTATGGCTTTATATGCCCTGTATTATTATTATCCTTCCACTAAACGACTTGAATTTGATCAACGGATTTTTCGCGTAAAATCATAGGGAGCATGGATGAAATGGTGATGAAATCCATATTTAAATGGCTAAAAGAACAAATAACCGAGGCTTTTAAAATTTCGGATGAGGTCATGCGCGGCAAGGCGGTTGAAACCATCGAGCATGAGGTGGCCGAACTGGATAATATCTTCGGTATCCTCGTTTTGGGTGCTTTTATCGGCATCCCCTCGCCGCCGATTCATATTACCATGGAGCTACTGCCCCTGATGAATAAAGAATTTGATATTATGCTTGATAAGGTACTAACCGCCCATGATCCGTTAGGTCACCTTTTTTCGGTATTGGGAATAGATTAGGAATGAAACCGCAGCTTGTTTTTTTTATTGGCAAAGGCGGCGTTGGAAAATCAACCACATCAGCCCTGACGGCCGTCTATCTGGCATCGAAATCCCATAAAACGCTGTTGGTGTCCATGGACCCTGCCCATAATCAGCGGGATATTTTCGAACAAAATTTTTCTGAAAAACCCAAAAAGGTTTCTGAAACGTTGATGGTCAGAGAGGTGGATACCGATTTTTGGATCGAAAAGTATCTGAAGGAAACAACCGATCAGATCAAAGAAACCTATAAATACGAAACAGCCTTTAACCTTCAAAATTATTTTAATGTCCTGCAGTTTTCACCGGGTCTGGAAGAATATGCCCTGCTTTTAGCCTTTGAAGATACCCTGCATAATTATAGCGATCGCGATTTTATTGTCTTTGATATGGCGCCCACAGCCTTGACTTTGCGGTTTTTCTCGTTACCCTTCATCACCCTAATCTGGCTAGAAGAATTACTAACCCTTCGCAGTCAGATTTACAAAAAAAAAGAAATTATTTCCAAAATCAAATTGGCCGGCAGAGAAATCGAGCAGGATCGGGTCAAGGCCAAACTGGAATCGTTAATCGGTAATTACGAGTATCTGCGACAACATTTTTTATCCGACACAACCAAAGTGAACCTGGTGATGAACAATGACAAACTGTCGTTTTCAGAAGCCTTTCGGATTCGACAGAAACTATTGGACATCAATATCCCCGTCGACAGGATTGTCATTAACAAAGTCGAGCCCTCTGATAGCACAGAAAGAATTGAATACGAATTTAAGGCCCAAAAAATCACCCGGTTTCCATTTTTAGCCGGCGGCCTATCCGGATATGCGGCCTTGATGGATTACATGGCAAAAAATGCAAATGTATTTCAGGATTTTTGATTCAAAACCGGTTCCTAAAGTCAGCGGCAAAACTATTTAATCCCACACCCCATCGATTTCGGCATCACAGAACCTGCAGCGGCCATCCTCGATCCGCAGCGCGCCAACTTGAAATCCCCAGCGTTCAATAACCTGTTGGCCACAGCCGGGACAGAAGGTATTTTCGCCCTTATTGCCGGGCACATTGCCGGTGTACACGTATTTGAGCCCGGCCTGCAGCCCGATCTCGCGTGCGCGCGTAAGGGTTTCCACCGGCGTAGCCGGACGGTCGATAAGTTTGTAGGTCGGGTGAAACCGGCTGATATGCCAGGGCGTGTCGGCGCCCAGGTCGCGGGCAATGAATTCAGCCAGTCGTTGCAACTCGGCTGCGTCATCGTTGAGACCCGTCACAATCAAGGTAGTGACTTCGACAAAAATTCCTAACGCTTTCATCCGCCGCAACGTTTCCTGGACAGGAGCAAGCCGCGCACCGCACAAATCCTGGTAATATTCGTCCGTGAATGCTTTCAGATCCACATTGACGGCATCCAAATAGGGATTAATCATTTCAAGCGCTTCGGCGGTCATATATCCGTTGGTGACAAAAACGTTACGGATTCCGCGTGTATGGGCCATTTTGGCGGTATCATAGGCGAATTCGAAAAATACCGTCGGCTCGGTGTATGTATACGCGATACTGCTGCAACCGGATTCGGCGGCATCATCGACCACCTGCTGTGGGCTAACCGTATCACCCATGATCCGGCCTTTATGATCTGTCGGCATCTGTGCAATATCGGCGTTCTGGCAAAACCGGCAACGCAGGTTGCAGCCCACTGTGGCGATCGAATATGAAAGGGTACCCGGTAAAAAGTGAAACAACGGCTTTTTTTCAATGGGATCCACGTGCCGGGCAATTAGTTTGCCATACACCAGTGTTTGCAGCGTGCCGCCTTTATTTTCGCGCACACTGCACAGGCCCCGCCGGCCGTCTTTTATCACACAGCGATGGCTGCATAAATGGCATTTGACTTTGGTACCGTCTAACGCTTTGTAAAGATAGGCTTCCATAATCATCGAATTGAGGAATTACAAATTGCGGAATTCAGGAATTTACAAAATGGATCCCGATGATAATTTTTTCGTCCCTGACTGACAACATATGATCATTTGTCGCTATCACGTTATGGCTCCGCCTGAATTTCCGGCGTGGTATCGTATGGTCAGTGGGCGGGTCCTAAATTTGGGAACCAGGGAAACAACCATCCCGGCAAACGCACCAAACGGACAGCGCTGAATAATTTTAGACTGCTCCAGACTGATGGCAATCTTGCCCGACTGGGAAGGCAGCTGGCATACGGTTCGCCAGAATATAGGCGTGTGGCCAACGATTTTACGAATGCGCTGTTTCAATTCCCAGACACTGAAAAATTGGGCATGGTTAAAAATAGTGTCGTTAAACATACCTTTGACGCGCCGCTGAATTCCCTTGATGGCATAGCGATTCAGCACACCAATAAATAACCGATCTTTGGCCACCCGACAGGCTTCTTCCAGTGTCTTTTGAGGGTTGTCAACAAATTCCAGAGTCGTAAACAAACAGGCGTAACTAAACGAATTGTCTCCAAAGGGCAGGTCTTCGGCAAAACCCTGATACAGGTCGGCACGGTTATCGATGTTGCGAGCAGCAATATCCAGCATATAGGTCGAGGGATCCAGGCCGGTCACCTGCAATCCCATGTCCAGGAAAGCCTGCAAGCATGCACCGGTACCGCACCCGATGTCCAGTATCGATTCGCCTTGCATGGGCTTGAGCATAGTTTGCATCAGCCGGGTTTCCAGCTCGAAAGCGGCCTGGCTTTCGGGTTTTTTCAGCCACCGCTCGTAAGCGAGAGCATCTTTGAAATCAAATACACGACCCATGGCAGATAAATTAAGTAAAAAGTTGAGTTTTAGCAAGGAAGAAAACCGCGGCCTGTCCATTAATTTTTACCAGGGGCTAGCGTCCGCGCAGGCAGAGAAGTAGCAGAACTTCAGCGTTGACTGGCAGGCTTAGCAGGCTTGGATTTTTTAGCAGCCCGGGAGGGACTCTTTTTTTTGCGTCGGGTTCGCTTTTTGGGAGTCAGCGGCTCTGAATCCCCCTTTTTTTTGGCATCATCGCCTTTGGGAGATTCGGGACCAAACCCAAAAAATGCGCCCGGGTAAGAATGCGCCTTGGCTTTGGTTGATGCCGCCGGCGCCTGAATGCGTTTCTTTGCCCGATGCTGGCTGCGTTTGCGGCCGGATCTTCTGAGGCGTAATCTGCGCTCGGGGGTGATGGGTTTTGATTTATCAGCAACATACCAATCGTTTCCGGGCCAGACGACGGGGATTTTGTACCCCAGCATTTCCTCCAGTGGCTCCAGGTGATAAACATAGTCCTCGCAGGCCAGCGCAAAGGCTTTGCCGGTCTTGCCAGCACGGGCGGTGCGGCCAATGCGATGCACATAATTTTCAGAATCCTGAGGAAGGTCATAATTGATCACATGGCTGATATCTTCAACATGGATACCACGCGAGGCAACATCGGTGGCGACCAGGATTTTGATTTTGCCATTTTTGAATTGCTCCATTAACCGGAAGCGCTTCCGCTGGGGCAAATCGCCGGTGATTCTTTCCGCCGGCCAGCCATTGCCTTTTAGTTTGCGGGTCAACCAATCGACCCCGACTTTTGTATTGACAAAAATGAGCATCCGGTTCCAGTCTTCTCTTTTCAGCAAACCCAGCAGAAGCTCCAGTTTCTTTTCAGTTCCGACGTGAAACAGCTGCTGGTCGATTCCTTCAACCGTTATGGTCTGGGGTGTAACCGAAATGAACTCGGGCAAATTCATGTATTCATAGGTAAGTTCCATCACCCGATATGAAAGCGTGGCTGAAAAGAGCATGGATTGCCGTTTATCGTAAAGGGGCAGTTTACGGAGCAGATAACGCATGTCTTTGGTGAATCCCAGATCAAACAATCGATCCGCTTCATCGATCACTAAGATTTTAATGGCTTCCGTTTTGAAAATACCCTGCTTATAGTAATCGATGATGCGCCCGGGTGTGCAGGTGATGATATCAACGCCCCGCCGCAAAAGCTGGGCCTGGCGTTTGTAATCAACACCACCGACAACCTCGGCGATCTTTAAATCCGTGTGTCGACACAAGGTGCGGGCTTCTTCGACGATTTGATGGGAAAGTTCCCGGGTGGGTGCAATAATCAGAGCCGACGGCAAATGGGGATCGCGATCGGAGAGCATTAACAAGCGGGTAATGACCGTAACCAGAAATGCCGCTGTTTTGCCTGTTCCCGTCTGGGCCTGACCGGCAACATCCCAACCGCTCAATGATATCGGTAACGTTTGTTCCTGGATCGGTGTGCAGTACTCAAAACCGGCGTCATTTAAAGCCTTTAATAACGGTTCCGGCAACTCGAGCGTGTCGAATCGCTTTTCGCTTAAAAATTCCGGCTTTTCAGCCCGCGGCACAGCAGCTGACGATTCATCTGTTTCAGGCATAAGGTTGAATTATTTGGTGATTGTTGGAAAGACTTCACATCAATTCTAATTAGCTGGCGATTATAACCTTTTATGGGATCGTTTGGCAAGAACAGAGGTCAGATGTCAGAGAACAGAAATCAGATAACAGAAGACGAAAAGGTATGGGTAACGAGTTAGGACAGCTTTATGTCGCCTCTCCTCTATTATCTGTCCTCTGTCCTCTGACCTCTGAAACCTGCATTGAATTGCACAACACGGTATGCTAACAATAGGGTCTCATTTTTAAATGCATTGGAACGGACATCGCAAAATAATGAAAGAATTCTTCAAGGTCACAGACTTAGAAACCGTATTAAACTATCGTGGCGCATTTGAGCGAGTCGGCGTGGAGAAGGCTGCCCTGACGGATGCGATCGGCAGAGTTTTGGCCGAAGATATCGTTGCTGAAGAAGATTTACCGGATTTTCCACGCACGATTGTGGATGGCTATGCGGTTCAAGGTGCTTCCACTTTTGGGGCCAGTGAAGGCAATCCGGCTTATCTGACAATCACCGGTAACATCGTCATGGGACAATCGCCGGAATTTGAAATTTCCCCCGGAGAAGCCGCCAGGATCGCCACCGGCGGAATGGTTCCCCGGGGCGCAGATAGTGTGGTGATGATTGAACACACCGAAGCCATCGATGACACCACCATAGAAGTTTATCGCAGCGTGGCCCCCGGCCAGAATATGATCGCCATCGGCGAAGATATTGAAAAACATGTGGCGGTGCTGAACAGGGGGCAGCTCATACGTCCGCAGGAGGCGGGGCTACTGGCCGCTTTAGGCAAACAGCGGATAACCGTTTACCAGAAACCGGTGGTCGGCATTATTTCCACCGGTGACGAAATTATTCCCATCAACGAAAAACCGCAGATGGGACAAATCCGCGATATCAACAGCTATACACTTGCGGGCCTGATTCATGAAGCCGGTGCGGTCGCCAAATCATACGGAATCGTACGGGATAATTTCGAAATGCTGCTTGAAAAATGTAAGCTGGCACTTGATCATTGTCATATGGTTTTAATTTCCGGCGGCAGTTCCGTGGGCAGCCGTGATTTTACGGTCGATGTGCTTTCCGCCTTGAAGAATGCCAAGATTCTGGTCCATGGCATATCCATCAGTCCCGGCAAACCCACCATTCTGGCCCGTGTTAAAAACAAGTCATTGTGGGGAATGCCCGGGCATGTTGTCTCAGCCATGATTGTATTTTCAATGGTCGTCAAACCTTTTGTTGACCACCTGGGCGGGCGACCCGCGACACAAGATGGCGTGCTGCGACTGCATGCCAGGCTGAGCCGAAATGTGGCGTCGAAGCAGGGTCGCGTGGATTTTATCCGCGTCCGGCTGCGCCGTGAGGGCAATCGGTTGTGGGCGGATCCGGTGCTGGGAAAATCCGGACTTATCAGCACCATGGTCAACGCCGACGGTTTGGTTCAAATCGATATCAACACTGAGGGGCTGGATAAGGGGGCACCGGTAGAGGTCATTCCAATATAAACCAGGTGTCAGGTGTCAGGATTGATCGAGCTGACACCTGAAACCCGACACCTGACACCTTATTTTTCGATAGGAAAAAATAATGAAATTTAAACGTAACGTTTATCTGAAAATGAAAACCCTGGCGGAAGCCCGGGACATTCTTTTTCAGACATTTTCCAATTTACCGCCGCTTGCCAGCGAAGAGCTGCCGGTGCCGGATGCCGTTGGTCGGGTCCTTGCCCAACCGGTAAATGCCCGGCTGTCATCCCCCAATTTTCATCTGGCCGCAATGGACGGACTGGCCGTTAAAGCCGAAATCACCTTCGGCGCCAATGCCGCCGCACCCAAAACACTGAACGTCGGGCGGGAAGCATATTACGTCAATACCGGCCATGTCCTGCCGCCAGACACCGATGCGGTCATCATGGTCGAAGATGTCAATGCCCTGGGCGAAAACCGCGTCGAAATCGAAGCACCCGTATTTCCCTGGCAAAACGTTCGCAGAGTCGGAGAAGACATTGTCGCCACTGAACTGCTTTTCCCTCAGAACCATGTGATCACGCCCTATTGTGTGGGCGCCCTGTTATCAGGCGGGGTGTTTGCGGTTCCTGCTAAAACCAGGCCAAAGGTGCTGATTATCCCCACCGGCTCGGAACTGGTGGACTGGCGCCAACTCGATCTGAAAGCGTTTCAGCCCGGGCAGGTACTGGAAACCAATTCGTTTGTCCTGGGCAAACTGATTGAAAAATTTGGCGGCGCTTTTC
>JASFGH010000120.1:0-9357 GCA_050123865.1 Desulfobacterales bacterium
TGTCGTATTTGTCAAGGTGTCAGGTTTCCTTCATTTTATCCGGAAAACACATGCGAGTCTTCCAGGCGAACTTCCAGGCGTGCCAGATCCACTTCAGACAATTGCAGCTGATTGGCTTCCGGCGTTGTGTGCAGGACAATGGAAACATCGTCTATCAGTCCGATTCCCATTTTATGGCACATCTGATTGGCCAAACGAACCATTATCAGCACCAGATTATTGGAATCAGATTCGGATAGGTGGTGGTCCCGTGCAATCAGACAGTATTTTTCCGGCAAATTCCAGTGCTGCATCAGGAAAAAGCCCTGAGCCGTATGCAGATTTTCCATGACTTCGTTGACAACCGGATCGGATGGCGGATTATCAATTTCCCCGGAAGCCACCATGCCATCCATGACCTTTAAAATATACAGTTTGCCGACATCATGAAGAAGCCCGGCGATAAAGGCTTCATGTGCCAGCGCTTCATAACCGGCCTGTCTGGCAATCCAGTTAGCACCTATACCGCTTCCCACCGAATGACTCCACAGCTGTTTCATGACCTGA
Organism: Desulfobacterales bacterium; assembly: GCA_050123865.1. Classification (GTDB taxonomy): domain Bacteria; phylum Desulfobacterota; class Desulfobacteria; order Desulfobacterales; family JAHEIW01; genus JAHEIW01. The sequence continues at coordinate 547 of JASFGH010000120.1, forward strand.
TTGATCGCCGGATTCTTGGACTCGAAATTATGCTGCAGCGCAACCAGCGTGACGATATTGGACACTTCCTTTATTCCCAGGCGAATTATGGCATCCCGAACGGTTGCCACCTGCGCCAGGCCTTTATAAAAAGAAGAATTTGAAACCCGTAACACCTCACCGGTAAGGGATTGATCGCTAACGATCAGCTTTTCAATCAAACGTGAATCCGGTTCCTCTTTGGACACTTCTTTCTGAATGCGCAAAGCAATGGCATCAAAAGCCGGCAACTTAACGCTTTTTGATACGGCATAATTTTCAATCATTCCGACAAGGGAATTTTGTGCTTCCATAGCGATCTCCTATATCAGACGCCTTAAGTCTACCATCGGCCGCGGGGGCTGCAGGCGCGGCAGGCTGCGCAACAATTCATCAATTGTGGTGACCCCTTCGGCCGCCTTGTTGATGCCATCTTCCAACAGTGTGATCAGACCGGAGGACTCGGTGCTGATCTGGCGAAGCTCTTTGCTGGGCCTGTGCTCCAGAATGGCATCCCGGACCAACTGATCGAGGATCAGCAGCTCGTAAATCCCGATACGGCTCTTGTAACCGGAGTGCTGACAGTTGGCGCATCCCTGACCTTTTTGAAACCGGGCTCCGGAGATGTCATTGAGCGAATATCCCAAACGCTGCAACTCCTGTGAAGTGGGTTCGTAAGCCAACGCACAAAACGGGCAAACCTTTCGCAACAGGCGTTGAGACATCACACTGACCACCGTTGAGGAAATCATAAAGGCCTCGATCGACATGTTCAGCAGACGAATCAGGCCGCCGACGCTGTCTTCGGTATGAAAGGTTGTTAACACCTTATGCCCTGTCAAAGCAGCCTGTACGGCGACTTCCGCCGAAAAATTGTCACGAATTTCGCCAATCACGATGACGTCCGGATCCTGTCTCAGAATATGGCGCAGCGTTTCTTGGTAAGTAAGCCCGATTTTCGGATTGATGGAGCACTGGGATATGCCGTCGATGACATATTCAACCGGCTCTTCAGCGGTCACGATACTCATCTGGGGATTGGTGATATGGTGCAGGCAGCTGTAAACGGTTGTTGTCTTGCCCGAACCCGTGGGCCCGGTAAACAAGAGGACCCCACTGGGCAAATCCAGCGCTTCTTCAACAAACCGCTTCAGGATGCGCCCGGATAGCCCCAGATCGTCAATTTTACGCAGCTGGCCGTGCCGGTTTAAAAGCCGCAACACAACTTTCTCGCCGTGCACGGTCACGTAAAAGGAAGCCCGCACATCCAGCTGTCCGTCCAGGTGGTCAAAGAAAAAGCGGCCCCCCTGATGACGGCGTTTTTCGGTTATATCGACCTCGCAAAGGACCTTGATGCGGCTGGCCACTGCCGGAGCTGTCGCAGGTGGAAAATCGTCATAATGGGTTAGGACGCCATCCTGGCGAAAACGCACACGCAAATGATCTTTTAGAGGTTCCAGATGGATATCGCTGACTTCCCTTTGAATGGCCGCCAGGATAATATCATCCACCAGTTTAACGATAAACCGCTCATCCAAAGCCGAGATCTGCTTTTTCATTTCGGCTCGCTGGGCCTTCATCACAACTTCCTGGATAGCGCTTTTGCAGGCAATGGCTGCAACCAGCTGGTCTCCAAATACTTGACGCGCAGCCTGCAATTCTTCCTGATCGAGTGGATCCTCAAAAGCAACCGTAATGGCGCCACCTTTGGCGCCGATCGGCAGCAAATGATGGCTTTCGTACCATTTCAAAGGCACCCTTGCGAACAATTTTCGATCGATGGTTTCCCATTCCGGCCGGACAAAGGGAACGCCCAGTTGCAAAGACAGCGCTTCGACCAACACACGTTCCTGGATGAACTGGCGTTCAATAAGAATTTCACCGAGTTTTCGTTTTGACTTTTCCTCGACCTGGATGCCGAGGGCTGATTTTAGCTCAGAAACGCTGATGTGGCCCAGCTCCACTAACAACTCACCGATGCGGATAGAAACAGGATGCTTTCGAAGCGCTTGCCCGATCTCATCGTCGGTGATATATTTCAATTCTTTGATAACCTGCAGCAAGGGGCGAGATTGCTCGAGTTTGGATTGAATGCGTCGGGCGTATTCGACTTGTTTATCGGTCAGACAGGTATTTTTAACGAGATGATCGGCCACCTGATTGAATTGTTCTTCTGAATGCGTGATTGAAACTGACAATGAGCCGTCTGTCGGTTGCGCCGTGCGGGTTAATCGGGTGTTGGTTAGCGTCGCCATTTCGCCGATTTGCTCCTGAATGGTTTTATTCGATAATATGGTGACTGTTATCTGAGCAATACAGGTATCATTAGAAATGATATCGGGCAGTTTTGCCAAAAGCTTTAGCCAGATATCCATGTAATATTTTCCTTGCAAACAACAGCGTTACCCATTATATTTTCACTGAACTGACATTTACGGCGACTCTAAACATAAGGTGATAATATGGCAAAAGTATTCCGGCCCAGTACGCGTGAAGCCAATATTCTTTCCAAAATCGAGTCTCAAAAAGAGCGTACCCGCAGGCTTGCCATTAATTCGATCAAAGATTGTATTGATCCCCTTTCCAATGCGATTGCAATGAAACTGGTTGATGACAATCTTGTGGAGACCACCAACAAAAATGCCCTGGAGGAGCAAATCAAGATGGCCCTGGAAAAATTGGGCCGAGCCGATGATTTTGATATCGACTATCAGGTGGCCCCGATTCGGAACCTGGTTCCCCAGCCACATGTGGTCAGCCTCTTTCTGACGGCTTTTATCATCGAAAAGCTTATCAATCATAAAGATGTGGTTGACATTTACGGATCCGACGAAGACATTTATCTAAATATTCATCAGCAAATCAAAAGATTTCTGCCCGCATAATGCGCCCCCGTTTTCATCCCCGACTCATTAATGGGCCATTTGATGACCCCGGCCTCTTCATTCCTTTTCTTTTTGAAAGTCGAGCCATTCTATTCGACATGGGTGACAATCAAGCCCTATCATCCCGCGACATTCTCAAAATCAGCCACGCCTTTGTCACCCACACGCACATGGATCATTTTATCGGCTTTGACCGTATCCTGCGACTGGCATTAGGCCGTGCAAAAAATTTACACCTGTTTGGGCCCCGCAATTTTTTTAAAAACGTGGAAGGCAAATTAGCGGCCTACTCATGGAATCTGGTTGAGAATTATCAATATCGGCTGACCCTGCATCTGACAGAAATTCATCATGACTACCTGCTGACCAGAGCATATACATGCCACGATGAATTTATTTCGAACGATACGGCCGGAAAGCAGCCATTCAGAGACATTCTGGTTGAAACCCCGATTTTCAAAATTTCCGCTGCCATTTTAGATCACGGCATCCCCTGCCTGGGATTGGCTATCAAAGAGCATTTTCATATCAACATCAACAAAGACGCGCTCGCCGCTTTGGAGCTGCAGACCGGCGCATGGCTGAATGATTTTAAACAGGCCCTGTACGCGGGCAGCGATCCGACATCGCCATTTGAAATTAAAACCGACTCAGGCCGGACAAAGGTCTTTCAACTGGGTGAACTGGCCGATCAGATTGCCATGATCACCCCTGGACAGAAAATCAGTTACATTGCCGATGTCGCCTACAATGCGGCCAATATAGAAAGAATTATTGCTCTGGCGAAGGACTCGGATCACCTTTTTATCGAGGCCGCCTTTTTGCATTCGCAACAGGGTCTGGCTGCTGAAAAACATCACCTCACCGCCCGGCAGGCAGGAGAACTGGCGGCCAGAAGCGCTGCCCGGCAGTTTACGATTTTCCATTTCTCTCCCCGGTACATTGGACAAGAAGATCTTCTTTACCGGGAGTCTAATGAAGCATATGCGCTTAACAGATAATTGTAAAAGGAGTATCAATGAAACTTTTGATTATTGGTGGTAACGGAACCATTGGCAAGCAAGTGAGTGCCCATTTCTCAAAAAAACATGAGATTATCATTGCCGGGCGACATTCGGGTGATGTCACCGTGGATATCGCCGATTCCAGGTCTATTAAAGCCATGTTCGATACCACTGGAAAAATCGATGCTATTTTATGCATTGCCGGTGAAGCCAAATGGGCACCATTTGATTCGCTGACAGAAGAGGATTTCTACATCGGGCTGAAAAGCAAGTTGATGGGACAGGTAAACCTAGTCCGGATCGGGCAGGACTTCTTGAATCCGGGAGGGTCGTTTACGCTGACCACCGGGATTTTAGCGGATCATCCTGTTGTGATGACCACCAGTGCTGCCATGGTGAACGGCGCCATTCACAGTTTTGTCAAGGCTGCTGCCCTTGAACTCAAAAATGAGCACAGAATTAATGTGGTTTCATCCGGTCTGGTAGAAGATGCCGTCGAAAAATATGAGGCTTATTTTCCCGGCCATAATCCCATACCCATGCGAAAGGTGATAAATGGATATGTAAAGAGCGTGGAGGGCAAGGGTACCGGGGAGATAATCAAAATATATGACATCTGATAAAGCAAAATGGCCGAATGCTGCGCTAATCGCCCGACATCATTCCCAGTTTGACTTGAATCAAATGAAGATCGGAATTGGCAACATTTTCGATATTGACGTTTGCAGTTGCGCGGCAGGTAAACGTTTCTCCGGCACGAAGATCTTTTCCTTTTGAGCCGTCGCTTATCTTTGCCTGGCCTTCGACAACCAAAAAATAATAGGTTCCATCGGTCAGCGGCGGCAGTTCAAACGAAGCCCCGCGATAAACGGTCAGCTGCGCGGCTATATAATTGTCCTTGTGCTCGAGCAATTTGAATATACCCCAGGGGTGATTGACGCTGCGATGTCGCTGAAACTCCGTGCGCCCGCGGCGCTTTAATGTGTTGACAAAAGATTTCACATCCCGGCTGTTTTCAAGGTCGGAAACAAAGACCGAATCTGCCGTTTCCACGACGACCATGTCCCGCAGGTGATTGGCAGCGATCAGGCGATCGTGGCCCAGAATCAGGCTATTACGGGTATTCTGCACCATGACGTCCCCGTCGATAACATTGTTATCGGCATCTTTTTCCAGAAAATCATACAGCGACTTCCAGGAACCAATGTCATTCCAACCAAAATCAGAGGGCAGCACAACGCCTCTGGCGGTTTTTTCCATGATCGCATAATCGATGGAAATATTATCCAGTTGATCGTAATCTTCCTTGCTGATGGATGTATTCTCTCTGTAAAGATCCCGCATTTTGCCGAGCAGTTCGGGCTGGTGGTCTTCAAATTCGGCCAGAATGACCGACGCTTTGAAGGCAAAAATGCCGCTGTTCCAGAAAAAATTCCCAGCCTGAATGTACTTTTGGGCAGTGGCCCGATCGGGCTTTTCAACAAAGCGTTTGAGCGACAAAGCGCCGTGTGATACTTTTTTGCCACCCTCCACATATCCGTACCCGGTTTCGGGATAATGCGGCTGAATACCGAAGGTAACGATAAATCCGTCACCGGCCAGCGCAATAGCAGCTTTTAGGCAATCTTGGAAGGCATCCGGGTCTTGAATGACGTGGTCGGCTGGGAAGATACACAGGATCGCATCTTTTTCGGATGCCAGAATATGAAGTATGGCCAGCAAAATCGCAGGGGCTGTATTGCGCCCGCTGGGCTCACAAATCAGCTTGCCGTCCGCTTTGAGGCCAAGTCTTTCAATGTGCTTGGCCGTTTCATGGAAGTGCTGCGCGCCGCATACCACCTTAATATAGGCGGTGTCGAGCGCCGGCGGCAGGCGTTTAATCGTGCTCTGGAGCAAGGAGTCTTCACCAACAAAATTTACCAGCTGTTTGGGATACAGTTCCCGTGAAATGGGCCACAGTCGAGTGCCGGTCCCTCCCGCCAGCAAAATCGGATATACATTCAGGTCTAAATCATTCATATTACGAAACAATGAACTCCTTTTGGAAAACCATGTTTCTTTTAACTGCAACCGCAAAAAGACAACCACGAAAACACGAAATTTAAAAGCACAAAATTTTTTCCTTTTTTCGTTTTTTCGTCACTTCGTGTTTTCGTGGTAAAATCATATCGATTGGATTTCGCATACGTCGTGTTATAGCACTATCGGTAGAGGTTTCTCTGTGGTTCTGTTGTGGCCGACATGCACAGGGTTTCAACCGCATTGTAGCCCAGCAATTCGTTTACGTCCCGCATCAAAGCGCCGCCGGCTTTCAGTCTCATCGAACTGGGCAGTGCAATAATCGCATCGGATTTGTCTGCGCCGCGCAAATGCAGATACGCCTGGCAGGTGCCCGTGTGTTTCTTTAAGATCTCGTGAAGGCTGACAAGTGCCTCGCGATCGGTGCGGGAAATTTCAATTTTGAAATGGATGCTGGCCGTCCAGATCTCTTCTGCTTTTTCCATGGCAACCACTTTTTCGGCCAGTATTTTTACCGACTGCTCGTCTTTTTGAACCTGGCCCTGGATAAAAATGGCTTTATCCTCAACCAGCAAATCACTTACGCTGGTGTAAACGCGAGCGAAAACCGTGGCCTCGACCGCGCCATGCAGGTCTTCAATGGTCACAAACGCCATCAAATCCCCTCTTTTGGTTTTGATAATCTTGTTGCTGCGAACCAGCCCGCCAATTCGAACGGCATTGCCATTTTTAAGGTCTTTAATTGAAATCGCATTTGCATTGGTAAATTTGTCAAGCAGTTCCGAATAGCGTTTCAGGGGATGCCCGCTGACGTAAAACCCGAGTGATTCTTTTTCAAATGCCAAGCGCTGATTTTCAGACCATTCCTCGATGTCCGGCAGGGCCGGTGCATTGATGACCTGCGGATTGACGGCACCGTCAAACAGACCGATCTGGGGATCCAGCCGTTCCTTTTGCACCCGCTGACCGTAATCCAGCGCATCTTCCAGAGCTGCTATCATTTGAGAGCGTTTGGCGCCGGTCGAATCAAAGGCGCCGCATTTGATAAGTGATTCGATGACGCGCTTGTTTACTTTCTTTAAATCCACGCGTTCACAAAAATCAAATATCGAATTAAAGGCGCCTTCTTCACGGGATTCGACGATCGCTTCGATTGCCGCTTCACCCACATTCTTAACCGCAACCAGGCCAAATCGAATTTTGTTGCCATCAACCGTAAAGGCTATCTGGCTGTAATTGACGTCCGGCGGCTGGACCGCAATACCATGATTGCGGCACTCGACAATATATTTGACCACGCCATCGGTGGAATGCATTTCACTGGTCAGCAATGAGGCCATGAATTCCAACGGGTAATGCGCCTTGAGGTAGGCCGTTTGATAGGCAATCAACGCATAGGCGGCACTGTGGGATTTGTTGAATCCATAGCCGCCGAATTTTTCCATCAAACTGAAGATCGGTGCGGCCTGCTCGGCGGGAATTTGGTTCAGAGCGCCGCCGCTCACAAATCGTTCACGGTGCTCGGCCATAATCGCCGGGATCTTCTTTCCCATTGCCTTGCGCAGGTCATCGGCTTCCGCCATGGAATAATTGGCCAGATCACTGGCAATTTTCATGACCTGCTCCTGATATACAATCACGCCATAGGTTTCTTTTAATATCGGTTCCAGCTGCGGTAGCAGATACTCTACCTTCTTGCGGCCGTGCTTGCGGGCCACATAGTCATCTATCATGCCGCTTTCCATCGGCCCCGGGCGGTAGAGTGCCACGAGCGCAATCACATCATCAAAAATTTCCGGTTTGAGCCGCACTAACAAATCCTTCATGCCCGAGCTCTCAAGCTGAAACACCCCGGTGGTGTCTCCGGCTGACAGCAGGCGATACGTGTCGGCATCGGTCAATTCGATATTGTCTAAATCCGGCGGGGTGTGGCCCTGGGCGGCTATAAGGTCAAGGGTATTGGCAATCACTGTCAGGTTTCGAAGGCCCAAAAAATCAAATTTTACCAGTCCGATTTTCTCGACGATCTTCATATCGTACTGGGTCACCACTTCACCCTTTTTCCCGCGGTAAAGCGGCATGTAATTGACCAGGGGCTGATCGGCGATTACCACACCGGCCGCATGAGTCGACGCGTGCCGCGGAAGGCCTTCGAGCACCCGGCAAATATTGATGAGTTCATCGATTTCGGGCTTCTGACGCGCCAGCTCGAGCAGGCGCGGTTCCCTCTCCAGGGCCTCGTCCAGACTAATATTTAAAATATCAGGCACCATTTTGGCGATGGCATCCACCTCGGCCAAGGGGATATTTAAGGCCCTTCCGACATCCCGAATGACGGCCCGGGTTTTCAGCTTTCCAAACGTAATGATCTGGGCAACGTAATCTCCGCCCCCGTATTTATCGATGACATATTTATAGACAGCTTCCCGACCGTCGATACAAAAATCGACATCAATATCAGGCATGCTTTTGCGAGCCGGGTTTAAAAAGCGCTCAAAAATCAGCCCATGGGCAATCGGGTCCAGATCGGTGATACCCAGGTTGTAAGCAACCAAGCTGCCTGCTGCCGAACCCCGCCCGGGACCGACTGGGATATTATTTTCTTTGGCGTAACGGATAAAATCAGCCACAATCAAGAAATAGCCCGAAAAGCCCATATCCTGTATGACCGACATCTCGTAGCTCAGGCGCTCCTGATACAAACCTTCATCAATCTGGGGATTCCTATCTTTGAGGCGCTGCATCCGCAGTTTAAAACCCTGCTGGACCTTTTGGGTAAAGAGCGTGTCACTGTCCAGACCGGACGGATCGGCAAAACGGGGGAAATGATAGGTCCTGAAATCAAAGCTGATGTTGCACCGCTCAGCAATATCCACAGTATTGCT
>JASFGH010000121.1:0-9318 GCA_050123865.1 Desulfobacterales bacterium
ATCTATCGGCCCTTTACACCATCCACTGTTGCCTAACCCCAATGGAAAAGGATTAATAAAAGATGCCTAAAATTGCCATCTACCCGGGATCCTTTGATCCGGTAACCAACGGCCACCTTGATATTGTTGAAAGAGGGTTAAAAATATTTGACAAGATTATCGTTGCGATTTTGTATAATCCAAACAAGGAGTATCTTTTTGGCCTTGAAGAACGATTGGAGATGCTCAAAGATTGCCTTCAGAAATTCCAAAATGTCGAGATCGATAGTTTTGACGGCCTTCTCGTAAATTATGCCGCTCACCGTAAAGCGCATGCCATTTTGAGGGGGCTGCGCGCCATGTCTGATTTTGAGTATGAATTTCAGATGGCCCTAATGAACCGACGGTTAAATCGCGAGGTGCAGACGGTTTTTCTTATGACCGGATTGCGCTGGATATTTACAAGCTCTTCGATTATCAAGGAAGCCATTCAATTCGGCGGCAGCATTGATGGGATGGTGCCGGACCTGGTGCAAGAAAAGCTGGTGCAAAAATTCAATCTCGATACCGGATCCGAGCAAACCGGCAAAAATTAATTCAAGCCGCGATTGCGTTAAGGCACAATCGGATGAACCGATGGATCTTTGGCAGCTCCATATTTTTTGCAAAGTCATCGAACTTAAAAGCTTTTCCAAAGCCGGCAATGCAGTGCACCTGTCTCAACCCACCGTTAGCAGCCACATCAAAGATCTGGAAAATCATTTTAACTGCCGCTTGATTGACCGTCTGACCAAAGAAGTCGTCCCTACTAAAGCCGGCGAATTGTTGTACGGCTATGCGAAAAAATTCCAAGCACTCCGCGATGCCACCGAGTCGGCGCTGGCGGAGTACAATGGGAGAATTCGAGGGCGTCTGGTCATTGGCGGCAGCACCATACCCGGAACTTATTTAATGCCGCAATTAATTGCTGACTTTAAACACCCCTATCCGGATGTCATCATTTCTCTGGTTATCGGAGATACGGCTGAAATTATCAAGCGCATCTTAGATGGAAGTCTGGAAATGGGAATTGTTGGCGCCCGAGCAGCATCCCAAAAGATTGATCAAAGGGTCATTCTTTCAGATGAGATGGGTCTGATTGTACCGGCCCGACATCGCTGGGCTACAAAAAACCGGGTGTCGTTGAAACAACTTGTAAAGGAGCCCTTTATTTTGCGGGAACATGGCTCCGGAACCTTGACATCATTGCATCAAAGCCTTCGCAACCAGGGCTATGCGGTCGAAGATTTAAAGGTTATTGCTGAACTGGGGAGCACCCAGGCCATTTGTCAGGGGATCAAAAAAGGAGTTGGCGTGTCTATCCTATCGACACTGGCAGTGGCCGAAGATATTCAAGCAGGCAAATTAAGCGCGCTTGAAGTCGACGGACTGGACCTTAAACGGAATTTTTATCTGACCTGGCACAAGCGCCGCAGCCCCTCGCCCTTGCACAAGGCATTTGTCGACTTCCTCGACAAAAAGCTTCCGGGTCATTAGCTCAATCTTTACACTCAGTCACTTTTGCGAACTCTGGCCAACCGCTCGATTACCATCACCGCCACAAACCCGATGATGGCCAGACCGATGGCGGCCAGGACCTCTGAGCTCACGGATCCGGGCATGATATTGGAACCATATGTGACATGGGTTTTTCCTCGAATTATTTCGGTTGCCAGGATTTGTTTCCATGGCCAGATTTTTGGCATGGCGCCGATCATTAAGCCGGCGAGGAATGCCATCGTCAAGGCGCGGAAATGGGTAAGGAAGTAATTGAGTAGTCTGGAGAAACTGAGTAAACCGACCAGGCAACCCAGACAGAACACAATGATAATGACAAAATTCTGGGGCAAAAAAGGGTTTTTTAAAGTGGCCGTAATAAACTCATATTTACCCAAAATGAGCAAGATGAAGGCTCCGCTGATACCGGGCAGAATCATGGCACAGATGGCGATGATGCCGCACAAAAAAATAAACCAGAGTGCCTCCGGGGTCTGAAACGGAATTAAATTCATGATGAAGGCCGCTACAGCGATGCCGACCGACAGACTGATGCCGGTGCGCAGTTTCCAGTAAGCCACCTGGCGGCTGACCACCAGTATGGATGCGGCAATCAGGCCCAAGAAAAGGCTCCAGGTAAAGACAGGGTAGTGGTTGATCAAAAAATTCATCAGTCTGGCGAGGCTGATGATGGCTGCGCCGATTCCGGCAAACAGCGCAAGTAAAAAACGGATGTGGATGCGAGCCAGGGCTCCCTTGAGGTCAAGCTTCAGCAGTTTGCTGACCATGGTGCTGTCAAGGGATTTAAGGGCGCGGATCAGATCTTCGTAAATACCGGTAATCAGCGCAATAGTGCCGCCGGAAACACCGGGTATCACATCCGCTGAACCCATGCACAGTCCCTTTAGGGATAATACGCCGGCCTTATTAAAGGAATCCGGGCCCGGACTAGCCCCAAAGGCCTCTTTCCATGTCAATGTTTTTTGTCCCCCAAGAATTTTAATCGGTCTTTCCACTGTTCCATTATTCCATGTTTTAGATATGAGCACATTCCGAAAAATACATCTCATATTTTCTTTTAGATATAAAAACCCCATAACGCCCCCGGGGCGTTTTATCTATTTTCCTTCCAACCCTGTGCACCGATCAGCTTAACAAATCGGCACCCCCCCAGGTTGGATTTATGGATGCCATCTTTATCTTTGGTTATTTTAATCAGATCCTGGGAGTGTTGATTGCCCACCGGCACGATCATGCGCCCGCCTGCTGCCAGCTGCTCGAGTAGCTTTTCAGGAACCTCCGGCGCCCCTGCTGTGACCATGATGGCATCAAAAGGACTTTCATCCGGCCATCCGATCGTGCCGTCCGAGCACCGCATAATGATGTTATGATAATTGAGCCGATCAAGCAACTTGCGGGTCTGGATATAAAGGGCTCGGATTCTTTCTATGGTATACACCCGGAAGACGATCTCTGCTAAAACGGCCGCCTGGTATCCCGAACCGGTGCCAATTTCAAGAACGCGGTCATCTTTGCCAAGATCTAATGCCTGTGTCATTTCGGCAACAATATACGGCTGGGAAATGGTCTGCTGTTCACCGATGGGCAGCGGGTAATCCCCGTAAGCCTGATCTCTTAAAGCTTCACTGACAAACAGGTGCCTGGGTACGGTGCGAAGTGCCTCTAATACATGGGGATCATTTATTCCCCGGGGTTTGAGCTGGTGATTAACCATATCGTCCCGTTGGCGTTCATATTTGATAGCTTCACGATCCATGCTTGCTTATCTACCAACTCAGTACATCCAGGTCAAGATTATCCAATTGACCATCTGATGATTTTTTGAAGCCCCCTCGGGTGCGGTTCGCCTGATGATCGCGCCTTTATCAGTGGCCTGGAAAAAAGACCTTGATCCTTTGGTAAAATACTACAATAATTAGAACCTATCTCAAAAATGCATCTAACACCCAAGGGCGTTGTTAAAAACCGATTCAAAATACTCGAATACTAACGCGTATACTCCGTTTTTGAATCGGTTTTGCGCCGCGCTTTGTTGAACACCTATATCTGATAAGATCAGATGTGAAATCCCGCTTTTAAGCGGGGGACGTGATCTACTATTTTTGAGATAGGTTCTATTAGGATCCGATAAGTGAAGATACCATAAGGCTGGGAAAAGGTATGGAGGGCACGCGACATCTGGTTTTTTGCATTTCGATATCGATCCTGATTCTCGCGGCGGGCACCTTCGGGTATATGGCGATTGAAGGCTGGCCGTTTATCGATGCCATCTATATGACGGTGATCACCATTTCAACCGTCGGCTTTAAAGAGGTCAATCAGGTCGGTGAAGGGGGCCGCATATTTACGATTATTCTCGTTTTTTGCGGGGTTGGATTTTCCCTCTATGTTGCCGCGGCTGTCGTGCAGTTTATGGTTGAAGGCCGCATCAGAATCATTATGGGGAGGCGCAGGTTGGATAAAAAGATCGATCGCTTAAAAAATCATTATATTGTTTGCGGGTACGGGCGCATCGGCCGGGTGCTTTGCCGCCATTTGAGAAAAGCGGACATCGATGTGGCTGTTATAGAAAAATCCATAGAACGGGTTGCGATGATGGATGAAGATGACGTCCTCTACATTGCCGATGATGCCACCGATGAGAATAATCTGCTTAAAGCCGGTATTAAGCGCGCCAGGGGACTGGTGGCCGTGCTGGCGACTGACACAGATAACGTCTTTTTGGTCTTAACCGCCAGACAACTATCACCGGAGTTGTTCATCATGGCCCGTGCCAGTCAGAGAAATGCCATTATCAAATTGCGTGCTGCCGGTGCCAACATGGTGGAATCGCCCTATGTGATGGGGGCCATGAGCATGGCCAATCGAATCATCCGCCCGACGGTGACTTCATTTCTGGATCTGGCATTTGCCCAACGACATAAGGATATCCAGATGGAAGAGATTCCGGTGAGCGCAGGTTCTGAGCTGGTGAATATTGAATTGAAGGACTCCGGCATCCGGCAAAACTACAATCTCATTATTATTGCTATAAAAAAGCCAGATGGCAGCATGCGGTTTAATCCCTCTTTCGACGCAGTCATCAAGCCCGATGATACGGTCATTGCTGTTGGCGAAGCGAGCAGTTTGCAGAAGCTGGAATGGGCCTTAAATCCTCAGGCGGGCGTTTCCTGAGAGGGTGTGCGGCAATCAGCAAGTCAATCGCCATGTAGCCGCCAATAGACATTATCGTTTGAACGGGTTTTTTAGATCTTATAGATTACGCGGTCTTCAGTAATTATGATATCGACATGCTTGTCGTGAGATTCAATGGGAACCTGTGGGACAATTTGAGCTTCGAGGGCAAGCGCAACCTTGCGGGTGGTGATCGCCAGATTCGGGATCAAGCGGTCATAATAACCATCGCCGGAACCGATCCTGCCCCCTTTTTCATCCAGGGCGACTGCCGGAATAATCGCAATGTCGATCTTTTCAATCGGTACAATCTTGCAGCGGGTTTCATGAGGCTGCTGAATATTGCGTGGTCCCATCTGGAGGTCTTGGTTAAGGTTGTCGACTTTTTTCAGTGTCATCTCAAAATTCTCCGGACTATAAGCCGGCAGGACGACGATTTTGCCATATTGAAACGCGCGCAGGAGGAACTTTTCTGTTGGGACCTCGTTTTCATTGTTGACATACATGAGCGCAATTTTCGATTCCAGAAAGTTGGCAAAGTAAAATAGTCTGTCTTCGATGGCTTTTGTTTTTTTAGCGATTTCTTTAGCAGATAGGGCGGCAATTTTCTGAGCGGTTTCTTCACGAATTTGACTTTTGGTGATTTGGATTTCTTCCATCAGACAACTCCTGCAACGGGTATTTTAATTGAAACGGAATAAATCGAAGGCAGTGCTAATCGTCAATAAACATTGACTATACAGCGTTACCATGCTAATTGCGCCAATGTTTCATCTGGCCGCCAGTTCGTGCGGTCAGATTTGATCTATTAACCGAAACTTTAATTATACGAAAATAAATGCTGGAAATCAAGTTTGTTAGGCAAAATTTAGATACCGTTAAAAAAGCATTGGCGGCGCGGGGTCATTCGACCGATCTTGAGGCCTTTAAGTCATGTGACGAAGAGCGCAGAGCCTTATTATTAGAGCTGGAAGCCTTGAGGCATCAACGCAATGTGGTTTCCGACCAGATTGCTAAAATGAAGAAGGCCGGTGAAAATGCCGAAGACGTTGTTGCCCAAATGCGTGACGTATCCTCAAAGATAAAAGCGCTGGATAAGTCTTTAGCCGAAGCTCAGGAAACACTTGAGCAAATGTTACTGGAGATGCCCAACATCCCCCACGCTTCTGTGCCTCTGGGTAAGGGTGAAGCCGATAACCCGGTTGTTAAGGTTGTTGGCGAACTGCCGGAGTTTGATTTCGAACCCAAGGCGCACTGGGACATCGGGGCAGAGCTGGGGATCCTGGACTTTGAGCGGGCAGCTAAAATTACAGGGGCACGCTTTCCGCTTTATTACGGTGCCGGCGCCCGATTGGAAAGAGCACTCATTAATTTTATGCTCGATATTCACACCCAGGCGCATGGATATACGGAAACGCTGCCGCCTTTTATCGTCAACCGGCAGAGCATGACGCATACCGGCCAGCTGCCGAAATTTGAAGAAGATCTGTTTAAACTGGTGGACTGGGATTACTTTCTGATCCCCACTGCCGAGGTGCCGGTGACCAATATTCATCAGGACGAGATTCTGACTGAAGCCCAGCTGCCGATTTATTATACGGCCTATACGCCTTGTTTTCGGTCTGAGGCGGGGTCCTATGGCAAAGATACGCGCGGCTTAATTCGCCAGCATCAATTCAACAAGGTTGAGCTGGTCAAATTCACGACACCGCAAACCTCCTATGACGAACTCGAATCGCTGCGCGCCGATGCCGAAACCATCCTGACAAAGCTCGAACTTCCCTATCAGGTCATTGAGCTGTGCACCGGAGACCTGGGATTTTCAGCTGCCAAGACGTACGACCTTGAGGTCTGGATGCCGGCGCAGGGGGTTTACCGCGAAATCTCATCCTGCAGTAATTTTGAAAATTTTCAGGCACGCCGCGCAAACATCCGTTTTAAGAAAAAAGGCCATAAGGGCACCGAGCTGGTCCATACCCTCAACGGATCCGGGCTTGCGGTGGGCCGATGTTTGGCTGCCGTTCTTGAAAATTTTCAACAGGCCGACGGCAGCGTAATTATTCCGCCGGTGCTGCGATCGTTTATGGGCGGAATGGAAAAAATAACCCGTGAAACTGGATGATTTACCCAAAGAGATCCGATCTCAAATCCTTCCCCGGCATGAAGGCCGCATGGTTTATCGCTGTCTGGGCTGTGAACGGGAATTCGGGATCGAAACGCTTTTGTATGTCTGCCCCGAATGCGGGCAGGTTCTTTTGATTCATGATCTGAATTTTAACCAGTTAACCCGGACTCCGGGGGCCGCATGGCGCCGTATATTTGACTATCGCAAGCTGCTGGGCATACCGGCCTTAAAGGGTATCTATCGATATCATGAGTTTATCGGACCTGTGATTCCGCTTGAGGCGGTAGTTTATCTGGGTGAAGGCCATACCCCGATCGTCGAAGCTAACACCCATTTACAGGAACAGGTCGGTTTGCGGTTTTATTTTAAAAATGACGGCCAGAATCCCAGTGCCTCTTTTAAGGATCGCGGTATGGCCAGCGCCTTCAGTTACATCAATATGATGGTGCACGCCGGGAAGGTGGCTGACGTGCTGGCGATCTGTGCTTCGACAGGCGATACTTCGGCGGCCGCCGCCTTGTATGCTTCTTACCTAACACCCCATATCAAATCTGCCGTGCTGTTGCCGCATAAGAAAGTAACGCCCCAGCAGCTTTCTCAACCGCTGGGCAGCGGAGCTACGGTCTTTGAAATTCCAGGCGTATTTGATGATTGCATGAAAGTGGTCGAGGCGTTGTCAGAAAATTACAATGTGGCGCTGCTTAATTCGAAAAATGCCTGGCGCATTCTGGGGCAGGAATCCTATTGCTATGAAATTGCCCAGGATTTTGAATATGAGGTGTCGAATATGGCGGTGGTGGTGCCGATCGGCAATGCCGGCAATATCACCGCGGTAATGAGTGGATTTATAAAATTTTTGGAAGCCGGCGTGATCAAGGGGCTGCCGAAAATTTTAGGGGTGCAATCCGAACACGCCAATCCGGTCTATCGCTACTATCTGGAGCCGGATAGCAAAAAACGCAAATTTGAACCGCTTACCGTAAAACCCAGTGTGGCGCAGGCGGCGATGATCGGCAACCCGGTCTCCATGCCCCGGGTGATCCATCTGGTGGAGAAATACAATCAACTGGCCGATAGGCAGAGGGTATTCTTTGTCGAAGTCACCGAGCAGGCCATTATGGATTGGGAAATCACAGCCAACCGCAACGGGCACATTGCCTGTACCCACGGGGGTGAGTCGTTGGCCGGGCTGGTAGCGGCCAATCGTTTCGGAATTATTGACAAAAATGATATCGCTGTCATAAAATCCACCGCGCATGCCCTCAAATTCGCGGGGTTTCAGGAGATGTATTTTGAACAGCAGTTCCCGCCGGAATTTAACATCAAACCGAATTCGGATTTAATCAATGCCCCTTTATATGTTCTCCCCAACGGTCTTGAACCCATACCGGCACCCGGAAAACCTTTAAGCGGCAAAGATTTCGAAGCGTTTGTGCGTCGCGTGTCCGAAGAGATTGCCGGCTTGCTGGATCTAAAAAAACGTTAGGTGGTGTCGTTTCGGGAAGCAATTAGAAGCTATCTTAAAAATGCGTCTAAGGGCCCATGGCGGTGTTGTCCCGCCCGAGTTGAAATACTCACCTACTGCGTGTACGCTCCGTTTTCAATTCACGGGACGCCTAACCCTGGACCCTGATCCACATTTTTGAGATAACTTCTAATAGGGTCGCAATTTCACGAAAAATGACTTATTTTTAAATGATCGCGTAATTTCTAGACATTTTAATTGATTGAGGTAATCAATAATGAAAAGAATAGGGTTGATTTGTACAAGTGGGTTTGTTTTGATGTTGGTCCTGGCAGCTTGCGCCACAACTAATGATGAGAAAAGCAAGAAAGAAGCCGAGGCCTACCGGCGGGTTGGCGAAGCCTATCTGCAGCAGGGCAATATCGCAATGGCCATGAAGGAACTTAAAAAGGCGGAAGCGAAATACCCCGATGATCACCTGCTGCAATATGATCTGGGACTTATATACTATAGCCGGGGGAGATTTGACGAGGCCATCGGCCATTACAAAAAAGCCGTAGAGCTGAACGCGGATTTTGGACCGGCCATCAACAGCCTGGGAAATGCCTATGCCGGTAAAAAGGATTGGGATAAAGCTATTTTCTATTATAACCAAGTCATCGCCAATCTCCTTTACGCCACACCGCATTTTACATTTGCCGGTTTGGGCAATGCCTATTATTACAAAGGGGAACTGGAGCGTTCCGAAAAATATTATCTCGAAGCCTTAAAGATCAAGTCCGAGTTTGTCAATGCGCTGCAGGGCCTGGCGCAAACCTATATTGACATGGGTCGTATACCGCAAGCGGTGGAAAAGCTGGAAAAAGCGGTCCGCATAGTGCCGGATTCGCCGGCACTTCATTTTCAGCTGGCCAAAGCCTATCGGCTGGCACTGGAGTTTAGCAAGGCCTATAATTCCTACCGCAAGGTCGTCGAGCTGGCACCGGAGTCTCAGCTGGCCGACGAGGCGGAGCAGGGG
>JASFGH010000122.1:0-9269 GCA_050123865.1 Desulfobacterales bacterium
TTTTGTTTCTTTTGCAATGCTGCAACGATTTTTTCTTTTGATTCCTCGTAGTCCAAAGCCATAGTTGACCTCTTTTCGGCAAAATGCAGGGGGCACGCTCAATCCGGTATGCCCCCTGCAGTTTTTATTTCGCGCTTAGAACTTGAATTGCGTGGTCTGACGCCAGGTAAAGTAAGCCGGATCGCGGAAATCATCGATTAGATGGTGGGTAAATTCCAGCTCGCATTGCTCGAAAAATCTTTCCCATCCAATGCGCTCGGCCCATTCGCCCAGACGCTCGTATTTATTGGCGCCTTTCTCGTAAGCCTGCACGATATGTTTGATGCAGTCCGTGGTCTTCGGCCAGCGCGGTGCCTCGTTCGGAATAAATGCCACCACGACCTTGGAAAACTTGGGCGCGCTGATGCGGTTGGACACCTTGCCACCCGCCATGATAACGATGCCGTCACCTTCCGTGTCAGCCAGAGGCATGGAGGGGCACATGGTGTAGCAATTGCCGCAGAACATGCAGCGCTCTTCTTTGACCGCCACGCTGTTGACCTTTTCACCACCGAACTCAACCTTGGCCGGTTTAATGGCGGCCGTCGGGCAGGCGGCAATGGCCAGCGGGATCTCGCACATCTTATTCAGATATTCGTGATCCAGCATCGGCGGTTTGCGGTGGTATCCCAGGATGGCGATATCCGAACAATGCACCGCACCGCACATGTTCAGGCAGCAGGCCAGAGATACGCGCAGCTTGGCCGGCAGCCTGTGCTCTTTAAAATAATCAAAGAGCACGTCCATGGTGGCCTTGACCGGACCCGATGCATCGGTGGCCGGCGTATGGCAGTGCAGCCATCCCTGGGTGTGCACGATGTTGGTAATCGATGTGCCGGTTCCGCCCACCGGGAACTTGAAGCTGCCGCCGGCAAACTTACGGCTTTCAAGATCTTTGATCAGAGGATCGACCTTGCTTTCCTCGTCCACCATAAACTCGATGTTGTTGCGGGTGGTAAACCGCAGGTGGCCGTCACAGTGTTTTTCGGCAATTTCACAGATCTCGCGGATGTGGGAAGTGCTCATCAACCGTGCACCCCCGCAGCGGACCGTAAAGACTTTGTCGCCGGATTCGGCCACATGCACCAGTACACCGGGCTTGATGACATCGTGATACAGCCATTTGCCCTTGTTTTTGGCAATCACCGGCGGATAAAATTCGTCATATTTTCGCGGACCGATGTCTGAAATTCTGTTTTCCATCGGTTTGTCAGGATTATAGCCTGATGATACAAATGCCATGGTCTTATCCCCCTATCTCTGATGATATTTTCTAAATTCGTCGATATCGCGGTCAAATCCGCCCGGCACCTCGTCTTCTTTCCAGAAGATATACGGGTTGGATCTGGGCTCCTGAACCATGCGCGGATCGGGTGCGATGCCGGTGACTTCCAGCAGCTTCTGAAAGCCCTGGCGCTTCATCAGCTCGCCCAGCCGCTCGCGGTTCTTGCCTTCTTCCATCCACCAATCCCAGATGGCCTCGATGACTTCCTTGATCTCGTCATAGGGCTCTTCGGCTTTGACGAAGGGCACCAGCATCGAGCTCATCTGGGCACCATCGAGAATCGGTGCCTTGGCGCCGACCAGAATGGACAGACCGGTGTCTTCTCCGATGCGCAGCGCTCTGGGCATAACATTGATGCAGTGCATACAGCGGTTGCACTCCTTGTCTTCGATCATCAGCTTGTTGCCTTCCATCCACATGCACTCGGTGGGGCAAAGGTCGCAGACCTCTTTCTGAATGTCGAAGGCACCCCAGTCACGATCGCTGTGGTCATTGGCATTGGGCGCAATCTCGCCGCCGATGTAGGCCTGGACCGCTTCCTGGTCGATACGAATGTCGTCTTTCCAGGTACCGATAAAGGACATATCCGCCCGGGCAATGGATGCCACACAGCAATTGGGGCAGCCGTCAAACTTGAATTTGAATTTATACGGAAATGCCGGCCGGTGCAGCTCATCCTGATATTCCTGGGTGAGATGATAGCAAAGCGCCTGGGTATCGTAGCAGGCGTATTCGCAGCGTGCCTGGCCGATGCAGTCGGCCGGCGTCCGCAGGTTGGAGCCCGAGCCGCCCAGATCCTGGTTGTATTTATGGGTCATCTCATAAAAAATTTCTTCCAGCTGGGGCGTGGTGGTGCCCAGAAAAATAATGTCACCGGTGGAGCCGTGCATGTTGGTAATGCCGCTGCCGCGGAAGTCCCACAAATCACACAGCTGTCTGAGATATTCAGCGGTATAAAATTTACCGCCCGGCTGGGCCACCCGCATGGTATGAAAATGCGCGACACCCGAAAATTCTTCGGGCTGGTCACAATAGCGGCCGATGACGCCGCCGCCATAGCCGAATACGCCGACGATGCCGCCGTGTTTCCAGTGGGTTCGGCCGTGTTTGAACGAAAGCTCCAGTACACCCAGAAGATCTTCAACAACATCCTGCGGAATCTGAAATTCGACGTTGTCCTTGTTTTTCGCCCTGACTTCGGCCTGTTGTTTCAAATCCGAAACAAAACTCGGCCACGGCCCGCTTTCAAGCTGGTCCAACAACGGGGTTTTATGTTTTGTCATTATTTACCTCCATGAATGTTAATAATTTCGCTTCAACGATTACGAATCATCTTCCCCTCCCGGGATCTGCTGAAATTCACCTCCTCTCAATCTGTTTTTTCCGTCTTTATCTTAAATATTTTCAGTGATTTTTTTTAGAAATAATCAAAGGACTTGATATAGAATTAATCTTTAAGCTTGTCAATAAAAAAGCAGCGTTAGAGCGGATTAAAGCCGCTTTAGTCCATAAATAACACGGCAGGCACTATATATTGCGGCCGGACATATAAAAAATTCTCTATGTGGTGGAAGCGTTTCAATTATACCGGCTCAGGGGGCAAATTCGGGAAAAAGGCTTATCAATATGAATCCAGGTTTATTGCGGCTGGCGTGTTGGAGTATTGGAGTGATGGCGTACTGGGTCGATAAAATTGAAAAAGACTCTAACCCATCCAATCCAACACTCCATTACTCCAGTACTCCGGCTTTTTATTTAGATATCGATAATAATTGCTGGAATGCGCTATGCAGCGTCTCCACGTGTTCGTTTAAATTTTTCTTGATGACAGGCAATTCCGGCATGCGGGGATTGAAGCGGCTGACGATCGCCTCGGACAGATCAAGCAGGTCTGCTGCCTGAAACGCTGAAAAATACGCCATGAAACAGGTCAACACGGAATCGGGCAACACCTCCATGTCCGGTTTTAACGAAAGCGCGTCCAGAAAACCGGTTAAGGTGGCTTCTACGGCCGTTTTTTGCGACCATACCATGTCTCCAACGCCCTCAACGCGATCCAGGCGCATTTGAATCGAAAGGTTTAAAAAGAATACCAGCAGGGCGTGCAAAATCCGACCCGGGTCGCCTGATACTGATGAAGCCTGCTGTTTGTTTGCAAAGATCGGTGAATAGCGCCGAATCGTAATGAGCTTTAAATTGAGCCTGTCGCCGGCGAGTTTCACCACAAAATCACCGGCTGCGTGATGCCAGGCCAAAATCTGTTCAAAGGACAACAGGTTATAATAGCAGGTCAGTATTTTTGCCGCCTGGGCATAGAGTGTCTTCGTCTGCTCGGCAGTCAGAAAAAACCTGCCGGCAGTTTCATCCCAGACGACAATTTTAAGCGTACGATCGGCCGGATCCGGTGCAAGGTGGAATTCATGATAGCCATCGAACCATTCACCCAAAAACATACTGAAATTCAATCCTGCCGGACCGGTTATCTGTTCCCAGTCATATACCTGCGGCAAATAGTGAAACGGTGTCTCAGCATTCAGGCGCTTCATGTGATGATAGTCCTGTTCCATGAAACGCCGACCGGAATCTGAGATAGCAACATTCAGAACAAAGGAAAGCTGTGTTTGATCCAAGATGATCTCTACCTGCGCAGGATGGTAAAAGGCACCATGTTTTTCGAGGCAGATCCGAATTTCGGAGAGGTCCTGCCCTTTGACCTCGTAGCCCAGTCTTTGTGACGCCGCTTGCGCAATTACGCTATAATTGCGGGCTTCAAGAAATGCTTGTGCTGCCTTAAAGTAATCCGCGTGGCGAACCGAGACATCGTCAGCTTTGCGCAAGATATCGAGTCTCAGGGGTAAGGGTTGCTGCCATAGCGGGTTGTCTGGTGAGACCGGTTGTTTGCTATGGGATGTGAAAAAGGATAAACAGGGCATCTAAGAAAATGCTTCGTTGGATTGGTTTGATTAGTTTTATTGGTTGTATTGGTTTGCTAAATCAAAAATGATATGCTCTCGCTACTTTCGCAAAGTTTAACGGCATTGATGTGGGAATATTTTGAAAAAATTCGAACGAGTTAAAACAATTTAACCAATCAAACAATTTATGGTTTTTTTAGAGTTTCAATCTCTTTCAATATTTCAGGCGGCACCTCGTATCCCAGTTCAAGTGCGCGTTCACAATGTTCAATGGCCACCTGGGTCTCGCCTTTTTCAAGATAGGCAATGGCCAGGTTGTTGTGGGCCGGTGCAAAATCAGGGTGCAGCTTTAAGGCCTTCAGATTGGCTTCGATGCTTTCGTCGACCATGCCTTTGATCAAGTAGGCGTTGGCCAGATTGGCAAAGGCCTGAACATATCTGAAATTAAAAGTGGTTGCCTTTTCCAGTGCCTTGATGGCCTCGTCAAGATTTCCTTTTTGAAGTTCGATAAATCCAATGTTTCCCCAGCCCTCGGAAAATCCGGGTCTGGCTTTTACAGCGGTCCGGTTTTGTTGAAGGCAGCCGTCCAGGTCGCCGCGCTGCAGCGCGATGCCGCCGAGGGCCACGTAAGCTTCGGCCAGGCCGGGGCTGTTTTCGATAGCTTCATTAAGGTGCTTTTCAGCCTCATCGTATTTTTTCTGGCCGATTAAGGCGACGCCCAGGTTGTAGTGGGAATTACCGCATTCCGGATTTTGAGCGATAGCCCGCCGTTGCTGGGCAATATATTCTTCCGCGTTTTTCGCTTTTGTCATCGTGTGGTTTCCTTCTGTTAGATTTTAAAGTTGCGATCGAATTCAGATCATCATGACAATGAAAAGGCTTGTACAGGAAGCAGGGGCTTTTTTCAAGCGCCCATCCCGGCACCCATCTTTTTGCTTGACATCAATTTTGGTTTTAACTACCGTTTGAATACCCTTAATATTAAGACTTTACAGGGATAAAACAAGATATATCAACCATAGGGGGGCCATCATGAAAGCAGGATGCTATACCGCTATTGTCACACCATTTGTCGATAATGCTGTCGACTATGACGGCCTGGAAAAACTGGCTGATTTCCAGATTCGAAACGGCATCACGGGCATTCTGGCGGTTGGGACCACCGGGGAAAGCCCGGTTCTCAGCTGGGATGAACATCATAAAGTAACCGAAACGATCGCCCAAAAGGCCAAGGGAAAGTGCCTGTGCGTTGCCGGTACCGGCAGCAACAACACGGCCGAATCCCTGGCGGCAACCCAGCATGCAGCTGAAGTGGGGTCCGATGCCGTCCTGCTGGTAGAACCCTATTACAATGGGCCCAGTTCTCTTGAAATCCGCAAAGAATACATTGCCCCGATTGCTGCGGCCTATAAGGATCTGGATATTATTCCTTACGTCATTCCGGGCCGGACGGGCACCCAATTATTTCCGCCGGATCTGGCCCTGTTGTTCAAAGAATACCCCAACGTCCGGACGGTCAAAGAAGCCACCGGCAGCCTCGATAACATGAAACGCACCCGTGAATGCTGCGGGCCTGATTTTATGATATTATCCGGCGATGATGGCATTACCTATGAAATGATGACCGACCCTCAAATCAAAGGCGCCGGCGTGATCTCGGTCGCTTCCAACGTGGCGCCCAAAGCCGTTACGCAAATGGTCCAATTGATCCATGACGGCAACCCGGCTGAAGCCAAGTCTTTGATGCAGAATCTGGAGCCGCTTTTTAACCTGGTAACGGTGAAAACAACCGAGCAGACGGCTTATGGCGAGGTCTCCTTCCGGGCGAGGAATCCGCTGGCCTACAAAGCGCTGATGTCCATTCTGGGCATGCCGTCGGGGATGTGCCGGCAGCCGTTGGGAAAATTGACCAAAAACGCCTTACAAACGGTATTGGACGCCGCGCGAAAAGTACATACAACGGCACCTGAAATTTTAGCACCGGTGGCGGACTTCTTTAGCGTGGATATCGCCGAGCGCCTGGAAAACGAAAAGTACTGGGAGGGATTGGCCTACGAAGAATATTGATTTTCGATAAAGGCTTAAATCGAAAGTAAATTAACCACGAAAACACGAAATATGGAAAGCACGAAATTTTTATATTTCTTATTTCGTGGTTTAATTTTTTTCGTGCTTTCGTGGTCAATTCCGCGTTTAAAAGCAGTTAATCGGCATCAGCTATTCATTGTGGCGATTCGCCAGAGCCTGGCTTCAGTTTGAAATCGCCTTCCTTAAACAGCAGCCATTTAAGCCAGGTCAAACCAAATTTGAGCAGCTCGATTTCATCAGTTTCGATCCGCTTAAGGACGGATTCTTTGACCGCATAGCGCTTCAGGAAAGAACTTTCAAAAACAAAATCCCGGAATTTGTCGATGTTATAGCTCACCAGAAAAAACATATTCCTGGTCTGTTCGGTCAGCTGCATGTTGGGCGGGAAGGATCGCTTGCGCACCAGCAAATCGGTCCATTCCGCATTGATTTCGTCGTGGATATCGACACCCTGATCTTTGCGCCATTCTTTGACCGTCCAGAGTTTTTCTTCTTTAAACCCCAGGCAATGGGGCTCATGCACAAAAAAATAGAACTCTTCTCCGTCCGCATCTTCTTTGTGGCTCAGTGACGCCACCCCCAGCGGGTAATAGCGGCATGTGGTTGGCCGGCTGTCATACACCAGGCAGCCGTTTTCTCTGACAAACGGGCAGAGCTTGCTGTCGGAATCCGCTTTTTCGTCTTCCAGAAACTTAAGCGTAATGACCGGCAATCCGGTTTTTTCAAGCATCTGCGGCTCAGTATAAAGGGCTATAAATTCCTCGGAAGTCAGCTGCAGCTTGTTTTTTAGCTGGATAATGTCATAAGGCGTCAAGATAATATTAATATCCCGGCAGCATTCGGTGAAACATTCTACGCCCGGGTGGCATTTGAATTTGAACTGGCTTTTAGGGCCAAGACGAACCGGGTCGACATTGGCCATTCGTTCTGAATCGCTCATGTAAATTCCTTTCTGCAATCCGATGACGCCAGGCGCCCACTTTCAGATCCAAAAGCCCGCTTATATCCGAGGAGGCGCTTGATGTCAATAAAGCGTGTTCCCAAATCAAAAGGTTTCAGGTGTCAGCCTTTCAGGTGTCAGGTTTCAGTGTTCAGCAAACGAAATGGCGTCAGGGCAGGTTCCTCAGAGCTGACACCTGAAACCTGAACCGCCAACGGCGGAACTTCGGAGCTTGACACCTTTGATGAAAAGAACTTATTTCTTGATTTATCACTTGAATATACTATATCCATTAAATTCAGAAGATAAAGCTTAGGATATGTCAGACAACTTTTTGAATCACCGAGGAGGATTCCATGGAAGTGACCGTGACAGAATCTGCACAACTAAAGGAAAAGCCGGATGAATCCAAACTGGGGTTTGGGACCCTGTTCACCGATTATATGTTTATCATGGATTACGAACCGGATCAGGGCTGGCATTCAGCTCGCATCGAACCCTACGGCCCCATGGCTTTGGACCCATCCACCATGTTTTTGCATTATGCCCAAGGCGCTTTTGAAGGGCTCAAAGCCTACCGAACAGATTCCGGCAGCATTCAGCTTTTCAGGCCCCAGGAAAATTTTAAGCGTTTGAATCGGTCCTGCCGGCGGCTGTGCATGCCTGAGCTCGACGAGGACTTTGCCCTCGATGCACTCAAACAGTTGCTCACGATGGAAAAGGACTGGGTTCCGGGGGCGCCCGAAACATCGCTTTACATCCGGCCGACCCTCATTGCCATGGACCCCTATTTGGGTGTTCGCGCTTCACATACCTATCGTTTTTTCATCATTCTCTCACCGGTGGGCGCATATTATCCGGAAGGTTTTAATCCGGTCAAAATTCAGGTCACCCATGAATACGTGCGGGCGGTGCGTGGCGGGGTGGGTGAAGCCAAAACGCCCGGCAATTATGCTGCCAGTATCCTGGCCGGTGAAAAAGCCCATAAAGAAGGGTACTCGCAGGTTCTGTGGCTGGATGGCGTTGAGCAGAAATATCTGGAAGAAGTCGGTTCGATGAACATCTTTTTCGTCATCAGCGATGAAATCGTCACCCCCGAGCTAAACGGCAGTATCCTGCCAGGAATCACCCGGGATTCTGTGATTCGCTTGGCCAAACACTGGAACGATAAGGTATCTGAGAAAAAAATCAGCATCAACGAATTGATGCAGGCGCATG
Organism: Desulfobacterales bacterium; assembly: GCA_050123865.1. Lineage (GTDB taxonomy): Bacteria > Desulfobacterota > Desulfobacteria > Desulfobacterales > JAHEIW01 > JAHEIW01. The sequence goes on from JASFGH010000122.1 coordinate 8,486, forward strand.
CTGACGGAAAACTGCAGGAAGTTTTCGGCACCGGGACCGCAGCCGTCATTTCACCGGTCGGCGAAGTCAAATACGGAGACCAGGTAATTACCATTTCCGGCGGCCAGGTCGGCCCGGTTGCCCTCAAATACTACAATGCCATCACCGACATTCAATACGGCAAGGCCGAAGATCCACTGGGGTGGGTCGTACCGGTCGCGTAAAAAAGGTGTCAGGTGTCAGTGTTCAGGTGTCAGCGTTCAAAAGTTCAGCTGAAGGCGGTTCAGGTTTCAGGTGTCATTTGACATAAGACTGAAATCATAAAACAAGGATAGCACTGTGACCGGAATTGCTGTTTAGTAACAAGGGCCTCCTACTGGCCACCGAAGGCCTGACACCGGACACCTGAAACCTTGTTATTGAAGTTTCCCGTCGTCCATCTATAAAAAATGACCCTGGAGACCTAAATGCCTAAATCGGAGATTGAAAGCCACCTGCCCGCCTTTGTTGCCAAAATGAAAAACGAAGGTTTGCAGCCGCTGGTTATCGATACGTTTGCCTATTACTACAACCAGGTGCTCAGCGGTGAAACAGGCCTGCTCTACGATCGCGAGATTCATCCGGTAGATCTTCAGGAGGTTGAGGATTTTGATCGTTTAGAAAAATACGCTACCACCGGCCGGCGCGCCCTGCAACACTGTGTCCGAATTGTTTTAAACGGCGGGCTGGGAACAACCATGGGGTTAACCGGGCCCAAGTCTTTGATAGAAGCCAAAAACGGAAAGAATTTTCTTGAAATCATTTT
>JASFGH010000123.1:0-9176 GCA_050123865.1 Desulfobacterales bacterium
CCTTGAGGACCTTTAAAGCCATATCCTTGTTACGGTGCTGGGATTTTTCCTGCTGGCACTGCACCACGATGCCGGTCGGCAGATGGGTGATGCGCACGGCGCTGCTGGTTTTATTGACATGCTGCCCGCCGGCGCCGCTGGCCCGAAAGACGTCTACGCGCAGGTCTTTGTCCTCTATATCGACGACGATCTCCTGGTCCAGTTCGGGATAGACGAATACGGAGGCAAACGAGGTATGTCGTTTGCCGCTGGCATTAAAGGGCGATATTCTGACCAGGCGGTGAACGCCGATTTCCGATTTTAAATAGCCGAAGGCATTTTCACCGCCGGCGGTGAAGGTTGCGCTTTTTATACCGGCCTCTTCGCCGGGTTGATAATCGATCAGCTCGAATTTATAGCCGCGGCGTTCTACCCAACGGGTGTACATTCGAAACAGCATTTCAGCCCAATCCTGGGCCTCAGTCCCGCCGGCGCCGGCATTAATGGACAGGATGGCGTTTTTGCCATCGTCTTCACCATCGAGCATCAACGCCAGCGATAAATTTGCAATTCTTTGATCCAGGCCCTTAAACTGCTCGCTCACTTCAGCCAAGGCGTCTTTATCAGATTCATCTATCGCCAGGTCCAGTAGGATTTGTGTTTCTTCCAGGTCTTCCGACAGCGTTTTGAATTTTTCGACTTTATTTGAAAGGGATGTGCGTTCTTTCAGGATGGTTTTGGTTTCTTCCGGATTATCCCAGAATCCATCTCTGGCGATCAGCTGTTCGAGTTCAGCCAGGCGTGTTTCTTTGGCCTCCAGGTCAAAGATAGCCCCGCAGGCTTAGCAGTTTGTCCTGAAGTTCCTTCAAGTTTTGCTTGAGTTCCACAGACATTTTGTACCTCCTTCAAAAAAAGCTTATATCAATAAACATAAGCGTGTCCAATCTTTTTTGTTGCGCCCATAAATTCCCTAAGGCTAAGCTTGCCTGGGCTTTTTTTGAAACTTAAGGGCAGATTTGCCCAACACAACCAGTATACCAAAAACAGCGCCTGTCAAGCAAGCCATGGCAAAAAGGTCTCCAAAGCGCGTATAAAAAGTGACCTGGCGCAGCATTGGCAATGGGCGGGTCAGCGCAGTCTCTTCGAGCAAGCGGGTTGATGTCAGGATGCGGCCCACAGGATCAATGAAACCGCTGATTCCTGTATTGGCCGCCCGGGCCAAGGCCCGCCGGTTTTCCACCGCCCGAAAAATGGTCATCGAAAAATGCTGGTAAGGCCCGCTGGTCGTGCCAAACCAGGCGTCATTGGTGATGTTGATCAGCAAAGTGGCGCCGTTTCTTACCAGGTTTCGGGATAGAGCGGGGAAAATGACCTCGTAGCAGATCTGAATACCGAGCGCCTCTTTTTCCCAGGGCAGGGTCTTGCCGGGTTTGCCCGGCCGAAAATCACCGACCTGGGCCACAAGCTTTCCTAAAAAAGGAAGCCAGCGCTCGAAGGGCACATATTCGCCATACGGTACCAGGTGGGTCTTGTCATATTTGCTGACATTTCTAGTCTTGGGGCTGATCAGATAGGCGCTGTTAAAATAGATGACATCTTCGTCCTGGCGCGCAACCGATGGGCTTCCGACAAGAAAATCGATGCCGCTCTTATCGATACCGGCCATGACTATCTCGGTCGGGCGTTCGTCATAGAATAAATAAAATGGTGTGGCGGATTCAGGCCAGACGATTAAATCGGGGTTTTCTGATTTTACAGCATGCGATAAACGCAGATGCTTTTTGATGGCGGCAAATTGATGCGCCGGGTCCCATTTTATTGCCTGGTCGATATTTCCCTGGATAACCGCAACACGCGCCGTTGGCGATGTCGCTATCCGTTGGTCAATTGTTTGAATACGCCATGCGCCATAAATCCACGTGATTAGCAATCCTGCGGCAAAGATCCCGATAGCGCTGAATAGCAGCGGCTTTGAAACCGGCAAATCGCGCCACGTTTTGCGGCGGGCGTGGGTGGCGGCCACAAATATGGCTGCATTGCTCAGGGCGATCAAAAAGGAAACGCCATAAGCGCCAAACAGATCAGCGATTTGGATCAGATGGTGTCTCAAATACAGGCTGTGTCCGAGTAATGCCCACGGAAATCCGGTAAAAATAATCGTTCGAACGTATTCAAGCGCTACCCACAGCAGCGGGACGCTGATCAGGCACCGCACAGGAGTGTGGCCGACAGCGGCAAGCGCCATGGAAAAAACAGCCGGGAAAAGCGCCAGAACCGCAGAAAAGAGAAACAAAATGGCGACGCTCAGGTACCAGGGTAGAAACCCGTAGGTTCGCATGACCGGCACCACCCAGTAAAGCAGGGTCAGATAATGGATCAAGCCAGCGATAAAGCCCGTACGAAAGCTTTCTTTGGCAGAAAGATTCGCCATTGCTGCCAACAAAGGTACGAGCGCAAACCAGGCCAGCCAATCCAGCCCGACTTTGGGAAACGATCCGGTCAGCAGCAGGCCGCTTGCGGCCGCCAGCAGCATATGTGTTCGATCGGTTTTCATAGTTTGAGTTTTGATAACCTGATTGAGCGAAAGTCGAAGTTGCCCCAGCTTCAAGGCGTCCAAAGGCGTTGCTGTAGCTGTCTACCGCTAGCCCTTGGCAACGCTGAAGATGGGGTGAGATCGGCTTTCCCGAAGGATAAACAAAATGAAATTTTTTTTAAAACAATAACGTCTTGATACGAGCTATAATGACTTTAACAACATAACCGAAATGCGGATCATTTAAAAGTCTTAGCCAAGTTTTTCATTTTGTTTACGATCAATTAGGTTTATAACATATATCATAGATTTAATGTTTGCCATCTCTATATATTAATCAGGAATTCTTATGGCAATGAAAGCATCAACAAGAGGAATGCTGTTGTCCGGGTTGGTATATCCGGGCCTCGGGCAAATGCTTTTAGGGCATAAGCTCACCGGCATTATGCTGATACTGGGGACATCTGCCGGATTGATCGTGCTCGCTTATCGTCTGGTTCAGCGGACCTACCGCATTATGGAGCAAGCCATTCCCCGATTGGCCGATGAGGCACTGGATCTGCAAACCTTAAAAGATCTGGTTGAGAGGTGCTCAGCCGGCGGCTGGGGAGTTGAAGTGATCTGTTTGATCGGTATTACCGGCTGCTGGTTGCTGGCAATTGTGCATGCCTATTTTATCGGCAGGAAAATCGATAGGCATCCTCACTAACCGCCATATCAAATCAGGCTAAAGATGATTTCCAAAAAACTTTCACTGAAAATACTGCCTGACCGGATGTCGGTTTGCCGCTTTGAACCCATGGCTGCGTTACCCGACTGGATTGATAGGTCCGCCTTTTATTCGATCACACGTACAGAAGAAGAGCTCACCCTTGTTTGCCGTGAAGCGCTTGTCCCCCCGGGCACTAAATGCGAGAGCGGCTGGCGATGTTTTTGCGTTCAAAGTGTATTAGACTTTTCTGAAATCGGCATTATGTTCTCCATATCTCAACCGTTGGCAAAAAGCGGTGTTTCTGTTTTTATCATTTCCACGTATGATACAGACTATTTTCTAGTCAAAGAAAAAGAGCTGGCAAAGGCCGTCGCTGCGCTCACAGCGGCCGGACACCGGGTCGATTCAGAGGTCCCGTCTAAAACTGCTTGACGATTCGACCAATTAACGAATCAACTGAATCCTGAAAGGAGAAGGAGCGGAAAATGTATGTGACCTTTTATGGCGCGGTACGCGAAGTGACGGGTTCGATGCATCTTTTAACCACCGATGAGGACCGGGTCATTTTAGATGCCGGATTGTTTCAAGGACGCCGCAAGGAAACCGACGAAAAAAACAGAGTCATCCCCTTTGATCCCAACATGCTCACCAATATTGTACTTTCCCATGCCCATATCGACCATTCCGGCCGCATTCCGTTGTTGACCAAACATAATTTCACGGGCCGCATTATTTGCACACGTGCCACTGCCGCGGCCAGTGAATATTTGTTACGGGACTCCGCCCATATTCAGGAATCGGACGCGAATTACTTGAATTATAAAACGGTCCGCAATGCTCTAAGTAAACAGCATTCTCCCAAGGGCGGCAAAAAAATCAGCAATCGCAAAAGCAGGGAAATAAAGAAGATTTTAAAGAAAAACCGTCACGATCTGAACACGGAAATGATCGACGAGTTGATCGAAACTCATCATCTGGAAAAGGTGGAGCCACTGTATCGAATTGTTGATGCCGACGCGGCCCTGGAGTTGTTTGATGGATATCCCTACCGGCATCCCATTTCTGTTGGTAAAGACCTGACCTGCACCTTTTATGATGCCGGCCATATTCTCGGTTCCGCTTTTGCATTGATCCGCGCCCGCCAAAACGGTCGCGACCTGCGCATCTGCTATACCGGTGATATCGGGCGCTTTGACAAACCGATTATTAAAGATCCAACAATGGATTTTGGTGAAGAAGATCGGCAAATTGACTTGCTGATCATGGAAAGCACTTACGGAGACCGGTTACACGAGCCGGTTCAGGACTTAAAGCCGCAGTTAAAGAAAATTGTCATTGAAACCTATGAGCGCGGTGGATCGATTGTTATTCCGGCGTTCGCTTACGGGCGTACTCAGGAGCTGCTTTACACGCTGCATGAGCTCTACGATGACCCGGATGTTCCGCGCATGCCGATTTACGTGGACAGCCCGCTGGCGACCAAAATAACCCGGGTGTTTGCCGAGCATCCGGAGGTTTATGATGAAGAAACCCACGATGCCTTTCTGGAGAAAGGCAAAAACCCGTTTTCAATGGACAAAATCGATTTTGTTGGATCGGTTGAAGAATCCATTGCCCTTAACCATGAAACCAAACCGCACATTGTGCTTTCGGCATCCGGAATGTGTGAAGCCGGGCGCATCCTGCATCATCTGCGGTTTAAAATTCACAACGAGAATAATACGGTCCTGATGGTCGGCTATCAGGCCCAGAATACCCTGGGTCGGCGAATTCTCGATATGGGCCTGAAATATGCAAAATCCGGCCGCAAAGGCAAGGCGCCGATCGTGCGGTTTTTTAACAAGGAATACCCCTTGAAGGCGCATGTGGTTAAACTGGGTGGATTCAGCGCCCATGCTGATAAAAATGAAATGCTGCATTTTTTGAAAAAATCCAATTTGAAAATTAAAAAGATTGCCCTCGTCCACGGGGAAGAAGACCAGATCCTGTCGTTTGCCGAATTTCTAAAAAAAGAAGACTATTCAGTTGTGGTGCCCAAGCATGGGGAGTCTGTTGAAATCAAATAAACCCTAAGTTGAGCGTTTCAAATTTAAAATATGGGAGATACTTTTCATAAAAAAGGAATGCTCTCGATTTTAATATTTTAAATTTAAAACCCCACGGGGGCTTGATGATCTTACCGCATTTTAACTTGATATATATGCATAAATTATGCATATTGATACATATGAGGACAACACTTAACATAGATGATAAAATATTGGAAAAGGCATCGCGGTTGACGGGTATTAAGGAAAAAACCTCCTTAGTCCGGCTTGGATTAGAAGCATTAATTGCCCGTGAAAGCAGCAAGTGTCTGGCTAAACTCGGCGGAACCGAGGATGATCTGCGTTCCATTCCAAGACGGAGATCTGCCTGAATACGACCATGGTTCTCGTTGACACTTCAATTTGGGTTACCCATCTTCGCCGGGGAAGCCGGCAGCTGGAAAAGCTGTTAACGGATGCTGAAGTTATATGCCATCCATTCATCATTTGCGAACTTGCCTGTAGTAATCTGAAAAATCGGAACGAAATCATCTCTTTGCTTCAATCCCTTCCAATGGCTTCGACGATTGAGTTTGACGAATTCCTATTTTTTATCGATAGAAACCAATTAATGGGAAAGCGTATTGGTTATGTCGATGTCCATCTCTTAGCATCTGCTCGGTTGACAGGGGTGCCTCTGTGGACAGCAGATAGAAGGCTAAAGTCTGCGGCCGATCAACTTAGATTGGCTTATAAATAAAAGATAACAGGGGAATAAAGAATGTGGCGTACAAAGATTATTACAGTAATTGGAATGGTTGTTCTGGTGCTTTGCTCTTCATCCCTCGCTTTAGCGGTTGAGGCCAAGGAGGCGGCCGCTCTGGAAGCCGCAAAAACATGGCTTACACTGGTTGACAATGGGCACTACGGTGAAAGCTGGGAAACTGCAGCGGCGTACTTCAAAAGTACCGTAACCAAAGACTACTGGCAACAAGCCATAAATGCTGTCCGGAAACTATTTGGTGAGCCGCTTTCCCGCAAACTCGGCTCAATAACGTACACACAGTCGTTGCCCGGCGCGCCGGATGGCGAGTATGTGGTTATCGAAATTGCGACATCTTTCGAAAAAAAGAAGCATGCTGTTGAGACCGTCATTCCGATGCTGGATAGTGATGGGGAGTGGAGGGTCTCCGGTTATTTCATCAAATAGTCGCGCTGATTACAAAAAGGAAAGCCTGTTATGAAAGCAAACTCAATTGGAGGTGTATCATGCCGCTGGTTACGATAAGCTTATCAGAGTCCTGGTCTACCGGAGATCAGAAGTTAATCGCTGATGGTGTCCACGAGGCCATTGCCGGTGTTGGTTTTCCACAAACAGACCGCTTTCAGAAGATCCACAGTCTTCCGCCGGAGCGATTTCTCTATGATGAGCGCCATCCGGATTTAACGCAGCCGCAAAGCGAAAAATTTGTCCTCATCGAAATCACCATATCATTTGGACGTAGTGTTGAATTCAAAAAGGATTTGTTGACCCGCGTTGTCCGTAATTTAGAACATAAACCGGGCATCGCACCCCATGACGTCATAGTGCTGTTTGTTGAGACCGCCCGGGAAAACTGGGCATTTGCCGGGGGGATTCAATATTACCGATGAACTGTCGTTTACAGTGCCCTACAACAGTATTTCGTATTTTTTGCGAATGGCCTGATCGGTTTTGGCATCCAGGCAAGGTTTGTCTTCTGCCGCCAGGATATTGCGAGCGATATCACAGGCTCGTTTTCTGGCATCCGTCGATCCATCCCCGACCCATGTGTCACGATCTTTTTGATCGGTGACGGCGCTTCCGCGAAAATACTCGGAGTACAAATGGTCCATCGTGTGCGGCGCGGTGATAAAGTTTCCACCGGGACCGACGCTTTCAATGACTTGCAGCGCAAGGTGCTCCGGGTCCACCGTAATGCCTTTCAAGACCTTACAGCACATGCCGATGATTTCATCGTCGATCACATACTGCTCATAGGCGACCGTCAACATGGATTCCAGCATACCGGCAGCGTGATGAACGTAATTTGAACCACCCATGGCGGCCAGCAGGGTGGTCATGGCCTTTTCCCAGCCGGCCTGGGCATCGGGTATTTTGGCGTCCGTAAGCCCCGATGAATTGTAATTTGGCACGCCGATATGATGTGCCAACTGGTGAATGGCGGCGTTCATCATGCCGCATTCGACCGCTCCGCCCAGGTATCCTGCAGTTCGCAGATTGGCCATTCCCGGAATACCGCCATACAGAATCGGCGCTTCCGGCCGGGTCAGCTGACAGATGGTGATCCCTGCCAGCTGCTCGGCATGCAGTTGTGCCAGGGTGCCCGCCATGGTCAGCGGCGAGGTTGAGCCGGCCATCGGTGCGCTGGACAGTGCAACCGGAATTTGATTGCGCACGCATTCCTGCATGATTAGTGTAGATTGGGTACATAGCTTCAGCGGGCTGATGGCAAAAGAAGCGATGATGGAAATAAACGGTTTGGCCTTTAGCTTTTGAGGTCTTCCTGCGATCATCGCAGCCAAGTCCAGTACCTTGTGCAATCCTTCTACATCGTTAACACCGGCCATCACGTGTTTGGTGGTTGCTTTCAGACAGGCATAAAAGACATTGACGTCATAGGCTGTTTGCGGGATATCTGTTGGAATGCACGGCCGCAAAAAGAAATGGATATTGTCGAGCGCATCCACGAGCCTGCCGATCCGGTAAAGATCGTTAAGGGTGGTTGGGCGCACCTGGCCGCTTTCAAGATCCAGAATGTTAATGGCTGCCCCGCCGGTTCCCAGATAAACGCGGCCCCGGCCGAGATTCAGGTCATTCTTACCGTCGCGACTGTAAAGGATAATTTGTTTGGGCGCTCTGGCAGCCTGCGCTTCAACCAGTTTCGGTGGGAAGGTGATGCGACTGCGCCTGTGATCGATGCTGGCGCCCGTATTCTCTAACATGGCGAGGGTAGCCTCAAGTCCGGGTTCAAAAGTGATGCCGATCGATTCAAGAATTTTCAGGGAAGCAGCGTGGATGGTGTCGATCTGTTGCGGTGACAGCGGTTGATAATGGCCGCCGGATAGACCTTTTAAATTCATATTGGCCCCTTAGTTCATTTTTAGTTAAGGTCTTCGGAAATGGTGCCTGCACCTTTCTATGGCACACGTCTCGCTGGCATGTCAAAAAAAATAGGTGTCGTCAGAAAACATTTTTTGTTAACACAGTTGCGTTTGGTCGCCGGGATGACGAAAATAAAATGCGATTCGAAGAATCTAAATAAAGGGAAAAGTTGGTGAAGAAAGATTCTGCCATACACTGGGCCTGGGTGATATTATGGATCTCTTTTGTTAATCTGTTTGTCAATTATTCCGTGCGGCTGGGCTATGGTATCGTGTTGCCGGAAATGATCCTAACATTGGATCTTGGCAGAGCCGACGCCGGCACCATCTACAATGCATATTTATTTACCTATATCGCCATCGCTCCGCTGAGCGGATATTTGACGGATCGTCTCGGCGCACGGCGTGTGATTAGCGTTTGCCTGCTGGTTCTCGGCGTTGCTGTTGTTCTGATGGGTACGGTCAAAACGCTCTGGTCAGCTAGCTTTTTCTTCGGTCTTGCCGGTTTGGGGGCCACCGGTTTATGGGCTCCGGTAGTTACGCTGGTGCAGCGCTGGTTTGCGTTTCATCGTCGCGGCCTGGCGCTGGGCGTTCTGTCCGCCGGCTATGGTTTAGGATTTGCGACCATGGGAATCGTTGTTCCGCTAATCGTTGAATCCTCAAGCTGGCATTACGCCTGGTTTATCCTGGGTGCCATGGCTTTGTGTATGGCGATATTCAGTGCGGTCTTTCTCAGAAGTGATCCGCAAAACCTCGGCTTGGCTCCCTGGGGACAAAAATC
>JASFGH010000124.1:0-9156 GCA_050123865.1 Desulfobacterales bacterium
CCGGACCGCCTGGCGGGCCAATGCAAATCCGGCAGGCGCACCGGTTGCTTCGATCACAATATCAAAAGAGCGGTCGTGGATGCCGTCCTCTTGAATCCAGTCAATATGGTAAGCGGTTAGAAGCACTTGCTGGCTCCGGTGGCGGGCTACGACTGTCAATCGACCGGCCACCGATGCCAGGCTCTGGGCAATCAACTGCCCGAGTCGGCCGGCTCCGATCACCAGCACGCTGTCGCTATCACCGATCTGAATCTGTTGCTGGATTTGCAGCGCGGCTGCCAGCGGTTCTGCAAAAACGGCCGCTTCATCGGATACCGTCTCCGGTATTGGAATCAAATTTTGCAGCGGCAGTCTCAGAAAATCAGCGAAGGCCCCATCGTGGTTTTTAATGCCCAGCACACGGCGGTTTTGACAATGTTCATGCCGGGCTGCCCAACAATCGGGACACTCGCCACAGGCGACATTGATGTTTCCGACGACTCGTTGCCCGATTCGCCGGGGTGCGGACGGGGCCTGGACGATTTCACCCGCAAATTCATGTCCCGGAATGCCGCAATACGGATAATATCCCTTCACAAGCTCAAGATCGGTGCCGCAGATGCCTGCCAGTCGGACTTTGACAAGGGCCTCGCCCTTGAGCAACTTGGGCTCCGGTACATCTTCACGAAAGCCCAAACGCTGGTTTTCCAGCCAAACCGCCCGCATATCGCAATTCCTTGTCATCGATTATGTTGGGGATTCTGCCGTGAAATGCTGAAATGGCGTTTTACCGCCTTGATCTTAAAAAGAAATGATCGTGGGAGTCAACAAAATCATCAACCGGTTAGCGACTGCTCAATGCATGGGGCTGTTGCAAAAAACAGCGAAACAAATGACAGACGCATTTGATTGTCACAATAAACGGATTACCTTATAGTATTAAATCTAATCTAAGTTTCACCCGGCACCTGCCTGCCCGTCGTCGCGTTTGTGGCACCTGTCCTCCGCAGTAGCCTGCTATGGCGAATGGAAAGGCGGGACACCTGAAACCGCCCGACAGGTAATATAAAATGGTGATTTTGGACTTTGATGGGGTTTTGATCGACTCGCTCGATGAAGTGGTTTTAACGGTCTACAACACGGCCACCGGTCAGCAGCAGATGTCTCCGGCTGACTTGCCCCGGGCGCTGATTCGGTTGTTTCGCCGCAATCGCTTTCATGTCCAGCCGATCGGAGATGGTATCCTGCTGATGAACTGGTGTCTGAAACATTATCGCAGCGAATCCGACAGAATTTTACAGCCCCAAGAATACCAGGCGATCATTGCAGACGCGGCCGAACCGGTCACCCGACGCTCCGGTCAGGTTTACGAAACGCGACAGCAGTTTATCGAACGCGACGCCGTCGGCTGGACGGCCTTGCATCGGCCCTTTCAGCCCCTCTGGAATGCGCTTGTTGAGCGCTGGAATCAACCCGGATTCGCCATTGTCACCAACAAAAACCGTGCGGCTACCGAACGCCTTTGCCGACATTTCGGGCTTAAGATTCCGTCCGAAAACATTTACAGCGGGGATAACGGGACTTCCAAAGTCGAAAACATGCAGCTCATCCAGCGGCGTTTTCGGGCCGGAACCTATTATTTTTTTGATGATTCCCTCAAAAACCTGCAGGAGCTGGATCAAGGCGTAAACCGGCAAAAGAAAATGCTCATCCCGCTCCTCGCTGCCTGGGGTTACTCGGGCCCTGAAGATCAGAAATTAGCGCGCACCTCCGGCTACGAAATATTGACGCAGTCAAAAGCGATTACATTGCTGTCGAAAGTGATGCCGCCATGAAGGAGAAGCTATGCGGGCGCCTGAATACAATATTCACGATCATACGGGAAACCGGATCGGTTATTGGTTTTCCAACCTGGAAGTTCGAAGCCTGAAAATAGATGACCAAAATCAATATGTGTCAATTTATACTGACATGCCCTGGCTGCGGGATGATGACAGGCCTCTCGGCGGTTATGGTATCGGGGTGGGTCGTGGAAGCGGCCGCGGCATTACCGTGGGACACTAGCCGGGAAAACCGTCAAGGAAATAGAACACTAGCAAGCCAACTAGTAACATACTAGCAGCACCCCTACCTCAATTCATTTGCGGTTTTGCCCTTGATTCTTGCCACTTTTGTCTATCACCGATCAAAATTCGGCTGCGGTTTCAAACGCCCGTTTTTCCAAACTAAAGGGACATTGAAATCTTAGGCATATAGCCACCAGCTGCAGCCCGGGCCAAAAAAACCTGGTCCATCACCGCCGTCAAGTACAATCAGGGGTACGCCCACATCTTTGCCGACTTTGGCAAACGCCTGGTCCATATTATCCTCCATAATTCCAAATTGACTTCTCTTGGATGTCAGCATTCAAATCATTTTTTACCTTGAAGCCCACTAAATGATACCTATGTTTTCATTTGTAACATCTTAACGAATCTGGTGATGGATCTTTACAATATACAATCATAAAGCTTCATCAGGGAGGTTTAATCAAAAATGAAAGTGCAACGCCTTTTAGCGCCGATAACGCGATTTGCTGTAGTCACCTTGCTACTGCTATTTGCCGTCGAGGCAATAGCCATTGAAAAAGCAAAATATCGGGTTGTTGAGAGTGACGAAAATTTTGAGCTCAGACAGTATGCACCTCGCATCGTCGCCGAGACATTTGTGGCGGGAGATTTTGAAGCAGTCGGCAATGTGGGCTTTCGCCGTCTGTATGATTACATCAATGGCAAAAATATCAAAAACCAAAACATTGCCATGACAGCCCCTGTGACGCAGGAAGCCGAGTCTGAAAAAATTGCCATGACTGCCCCGGTAACCCAGGAAAAGTCGCAGGGCCAGTGGCGGATTACCTTTTTAATGCCGGCCGAATACACCCTGGAAGCGCTTCCCAGGCCACTGGATGGGCTTGTGCAACTAAAAGAGGAGCCCGGATATCTGATGGCTGTCATCCGGTATTCGGGCACCTGGAGTCAGAAACGCTTTGAAAATAATAATGCCCTGTTGCAGGCAGCCATTGCCAGGCGTGGGCTCAAGCCTGTGGGCCAACCGGTTTGGGCGCGTTATGATCCGCCCTTTATGCCCTGGTTTCTACGCCGCAATGAAGTCCTCATCCGCGTGCAACATTAGCGCTGTCGCCGATCCCGACTGCAAATCGCTGCCGCGATCCCGCACGCCAAAACGCATTGGCGGAAAGACCGCTTATCAGGATCCCATGATACCGCTGATCAACTTTTCTTTAATATTTTGAAACCAGCCTTTTTCCGCCTCGCGAATAATGCAGGCATCCTTAAGCAGCTTTATAAACTCCGGCCGAATCAATTTATAGGAAAGGATACGATCCATGGAAAGAATGTTGTCGAGGTTTGGCGGCTCTAACCCAAAATTGTCCATTCTGTTGATCGATTCCATTGTTATCGAAAGGGCGTAAATGACCGTCTTCTCCGCCATTTCCTTGGGCGTCAGTTCAGATTGATCTGCGCACTGATATCGCACTATTTCATAAACGCAGGCAGCTAAAACCGGATCACCGACTTCCTTTGCATCGGTACAGGTGTGCAAATTAAAATTGCTGTCCAAAAAATCATCGGCCATTTTCTGCAGCCGCTGAATCCATTTGTTGTTCAAATTCTGCGGTAAAACGGCAACCGGCCCAAACGCCAGAACCTCATCATAAAATTCTGAAAGCATTTTAAAGCCCCTTTGCGGTCGTTTATGTTCAGCGCTTTTCTTCTTTTTTCTTTGTTATGTATCAAGCTGCATTTATTTTCAAGTATCTTCTTGACATCTTCCGGGTGCGTAAACATAGTAGGTCGTCAACTCATTCCCTGATAAAGAGGAGACCCCATGAGTGACCTGAAAGCCAAAATTCTGGGGAAGATGAAAACCCACACCTTGGCTTCTTTTGCCACCGTAACCGACGAGCACAAACCGTCTAGTATAACATGCTTGAGCCGATTTTTGCTGGATCCGATGATCCCAATTTTGTGGTCTGCAAGGTCGCTCCTTACCGGATCGAATATTACACGATGAATAAGCAAATGCCCGACATCTGCAAATGCTGACCGAAGAGGGGGGGGGAATGAAAGACGAAAAGCACATTTTGACCATGCTGGTCGAAAATGAACCCGGTGTGACAGCACGGGTTGCAGGGCTTTTTGCCAGCCGGGGTTACAATATTGAAACCATCTGCGGAGCGCCGACGGCCAACCCGAAAATGTCGCGCATCACCATATCGACGAAGGCAAACCCGGAGATGCTCGAACAGATCATGAAACAGGTGCGCAGACTCGTGAATGTGATCAAATTGCGGGACATGTCGGGCGAGGATGCCGTCAAGCGTGAAATGGCCCTGATCTGTGTAAAGGCCAGGCCAAAAGACCGCAGCGAAATATTAAGAATCATCGAAACCTTCAGAGGCCGGATTGTTGATACCGGCGCTACCCACTTCATTATCGAAGTCACCGGCAGGCAGCAAAAAATAAACGCCTTCATCCGGCTGCTGGAGCCAATGGGTGTAAAAAAATTGGCCCGGTCCGGGGTGCTGGCCTTATATCGCGAGCCGCATTAGCATAGCTATTCGGCCTTCATTAACGAGAACGAGAGGATGACGACGCCTCCGGGTGCGAAGGGAAACGTAGCAAAACCTTGTCCTCGATAATGACGTTTTTGAGGTCGATTCGCAGTTGCTGATAACGACCTGATGCATTGGAGAAACACCCATGAAGGCAACCACCCTTATCACTTTGCTTATTGTTGCTCTCCTTTTTGCAGCCGGCAATGCACTTGCAGAATGTAACTGCCGGCAACCGGCCTACAAAGATCAGATGGACTTTTTTGCCCGCTATATCGCGTGTCTTGACGATTGCCTCAACGCTCAAATGCAGCAAATCAGACTTGAGAACAGGGCCTCAACCCAGCGCGTGTCCGATCTGGAGGTCAAGCTTCTATCAGTCGAAAAATACCGGGAACCCGGGTGGGCTGCCAGGCACGACAGTCTCTGGGAATTTTTGATATGGATATCCTGGATACCGAACTTTGCCAGCGCGTTGCCTATATCGACGCGATGACTTCAGGTGTTTCGGTAATGCCATACGCTCCCGGCAGCAAAGCTGCCGGTGAAATCGAAAATTTATGCGAAGAGGTCACGCTACTGGAGGCAAATCAGCAACCCAAAAATGTAGAGCCTGAGCCGGTGGCGGCACCGCAGGAAACATACGGTGACAAGCCTTTTTGAGATCGTTTTTATTCTTTTTCTTGGGCTACTTCAATATGGGCATCCTTCGGCAGCGCGTTACCGGCTGCCACCTCGATGGCCTTGATAATACCTGACGGAACGGGGCATGCGGCGTGCTTGCAGTGTTGGGCTGCCATTCGCAGCATTATGGGTCCATCTCTTCTAAAAGAAATTTCTTATTAATTTTCATGCAAAATTAAAATATTAGAAGTGGTATGCTGCCCTTAGTGTAAACGTCGAATGGTTGAAATCCGAAACATCGCCGGTGCCCCACACGAATTTGCCATCGAGTCCGAGACTCAGTTTGTGGGTAACAAAGAAATCGACACCGAGGCCGACATTGTAAGCGAAGTCCGAGTCGTCGGAATCAACCGCATTGGCGTCAATATCGACATCCATCCAGCCGCCCCCGACTCTGGCGTATGGAAATATCCGGTCCTGCCACAAAGAGGGTGAAATTACCCGCACGTCCAGCATGGCCGTCCAGATGCTGATATCGAAATCGCGGTTACTTGCCGCCTGACCTTCAAAATCAGCATACCAGTTGAAGTTGCCTTCAAAGGCCACGTGTTTGATCCACCAGTAGCCGCCAAAGACATTAAACCCCCAGGAATTATCAACGCTGGAGTTGCCGGGAAAATCCTTCAAGTCGCCATCATCAAAGCGCTCGACAACATAGCTAGCGCCGGCGCCGGCATAAAACCGACCGTGCTTTTCTTCTGCCATTAAAGAGAATGGGAATGATAAAAAAGCAATAACCGCAGTAAACATAATGAGGGTCTGACGCATCGCTACCTCCTGTTGGGCACTTGAAAATAAGACCTAACAGAGATTTACACGATCCGTCAAGAACATAGAAGGGCTAATTTCAGGAAACACAACAACTGTTTCCTGTTGCAGGTGCCGCTTGCACAGTCAGGGATTCTGCAACAGTGCAAACTATAAAGCCTATGCCTCAGTCCATTATTCTCCGATTTCGATATCTTCAATATCGGGTAATTCCATTTCTCGGGCTGCTACCATTAAGCAGGCAATAGCAGCGCCGATGCAATATATCGCGGCGATGATAGCTAAGATGAGCAATATCTTAATAATGGTAACTCCCCCCTTCAATCAATTTTGGCAATGATGCCTGTCAATTCGATAATGCAGCTAGGCCTGCTTTTTACGACAACCTGAGACGGCATCGCTTTATGCATGCCTTCCCGGGATCAATACCGACCTTAAACAGACAGTAGCGCTTCGGCCTCTGCCCGTGCTTTCAGCAAGCGATCCGTTGGGTTCACCCGTTTTGAGCCTTTCATTTGCAATATGGAAAGGCCGACTTTATAATGGCCTTTAAAGGGCTCATGCTTCTGTCTGGTAATATTTTTTATTTGTGCACGAACATATTTGACCAGTCTGATTTTTTCAGCGGTCCAATATTTCATATCCAGAACAGTGCCGACGTCCAAAATGTTTAACACAGCAGAATTCTCATTGATAAAAAAACAACCCTGGTGATCATTGATCTCCTGCAGTTTAAACTGGTAGCCCAGATCGTTGCGGCTTATCCTTATTTCGGCTCTAAGATGGCCGTCGGCTTTTCTCAGGTGTCTATATTTGTTACCGAACCGATTGCTGGCAATAACGTGTTGTGCCATGTTGCTCCTTTCTGCTTTTGAGCTATATTAATCCGTTTTTGTTAGGGTATGATGAATGTTCAACCATCCCCTTTTGTTAACGTCTTAATCCCCCGTAATGCTTTTGCGCTCGAATATCTGTTGATCCAAATCCCGCCGGCGGTCAAACCCGCTGCGGCGATCAACCGCTTTTCTACGGTCACGCCCTGTTCGTCTCTCCGCCAAAGGGTCTTGTGAAAGCGCATCCGGGCGATCTGGTTTCGATTCCCTTGTTTTCTTGTCGGGTTCATTCATATCAGTTCGCTCCACTGTAAATGGTTTCAACAACAGATCATGGTGAATGCGGATGGATTGCGGTTCTTAAAAAACCGGCAATGACATCCTACAGTATGGATGCTGGCGGGCAGGCATAGGGGCGGATATTTGGCTTTTTTATACAATTCCTCAGGGGGCGAGAACGAGCCCGGTCGGAAAACGTTAACGCGCTTTTGACCCTGTGCAACAGAGGTATTGCAATATCCATGCAAAAGTCGAAGATAAAACAAAGGGACATTAATCATTCATAATTATAAGAGCTTACAACAAGACTTGCCGGGAACCATATTTTTCTTATGAAAAAAATTGGCCAAAATATAGGTAAGCGGTTACCCATTGCGGTGCAGATAGTTGAAAACCGTGCATTTAGCGGCGCCCCAGCAGCCACTGCAAAAGATGACGTTGAATAAAGTACTTGATTTTGATGGGAAAAAGAATTTATAATTTATATATTGATCAGGGTCTGTTTTGATTGAAGGCTGGTTTCATTCTGCAGGAAAGATCCATTCGTCCGGGTGGCATCCTGAAGCATGGGACTATGGTAATTACAGTTACAAAGGGGGTGTCATAGTGGCAAATGGTGTTGTAAAATGGTTTAATGACCGCAAGGGTTATGGCTTTATCGAGCAAGAAGATGGTCCGGATGTTTTCGTCCATCACACCGGAATCAAGGCAACCGGATTCAGGTCTCTTAACGAAGGTGATCAGGTTACATTTGAAATCGAAGAGGGACCCAAGGGTGCGCATGCTGTCAATGTAACAGTCATTTAGCCACCGCATTTAACTTAAAGAGAAGGGCAAGCTTTCATCGAGGGCTTGCTTTTTTCTTCTGATTTGACACATTTAAGGCTTTAGCCTATATTCCTGCCCGAAATTCATTTTCTTCCTTTATGATACAGCATAATCGGGAAAGGAGCTATCTCATGATACAGGATACCGGTGCCGACCGCATTTACTTAGAAGATGTGGGTGAAATCGTCATGTCACGGGCGGGCAAGGACATCTGGCTTATTAAGTCGATTACGCAACATGGGGATTTTCGCGACCGATGCCTGCCGGAGCGAATTTACGTGGTTGATTTTCCCGGACGGGGGGCCGGTGAGGAATTTTTGCTTAATCGTCAGGCCTGCGGGCCGGAAAAATTTCTGATGATCAAAGAGGTGGGGCACGACATGATTCGCCTTTTTGAGCGAATGTTCGATGGCAAGGTGGCGCAATATGTGATCCTGTGGGGCGGCCGCCCGCTGGACCTTCTGGATGCCAATCCGCCGTTGCAACGTTCCGGACTTCTGGACACCACCTATATCAAGCTTACCCGGGTTGAAGACCGCGGCGGTTTTCGCGGCTGGAACATCGTTGAGAGCTCTTTTGTGGGTGAATGGTGGCCGGATGATACCTGGATCATCATGGAGGAGTGCATTGCCTCGGGACAGACCCTGACCTATTTTGTGGACGAAGCTCTGAAGAATCATCGCCCCCAAAAGATATTTCTCTTTCCAGTCTGTGCAAGCCTTGAAGGTCTCGAGGGAATCTGCGAAATCTGCCGCGATCAAGGCGTTGAGTTAATCCCGGTTTTAAACGGTGCCCTTATTGAAGTGGCCGCTGTGGGGGTAACCCTGCCTTTTACCGACCTGGGACTCCAACCGCGCACCATCACCACCCAGCATTTTTATCACGATTTGAAAGACCGCTATCAGGGGACACCGCTATGCTGGGTGGGTGATATCGGCGATTCGATTTACAAGCCCGAAGAACATTTGATTGAAACCCTCAGTGACATGCTGGCGGTGGGAATGGATTTTGAGCGCGAAGATTTCTCACTCTGGAGCCCGATCGTGCGTTCGGCACCTTTTCTTACCCGACTCGAAAACGAACACCCGGAGATCTTCTCACAGGTGCGCCCCTATCTTAAACTCTAATCAAGCGCCAAGCGCTTGATTAGAAGTTATTTGTTATCTGTTA
>JASFGH010000125.1:0-9138 GCA_050123865.1 Desulfobacterales bacterium
CGAAAAATACCCCCGTAGCTGTTTGAGCTCTCGATTGCCGAATCTGAACCCACCGTGAATAACGTAAGTGTCAAATGAGGATTGCAGATTGTGCACCAGCATTTCATAGCGCCTGATTTCAACCTCATTGACTCTCTCGGGAACCAGGGTCAAAATTTCTTTGTATGGATAGGGGTCATAAAACTTAAGCTGATCAAAGCTTTTAGCAATATTTATAAATTCGCTTGAAATTTTGATAATATTTTTTTTCTGCTGATCTTTATCTGTATCATCAATATCATAATCAAGCATTTGACTAGTGACCACACTCGGAAAATCAGCTGCTGTATATGCACTTCTCGGCATTTTGATTTTCAGACTCTGGGCTTCTTTCAAAATGACCGGAGCCATTTTCATCAAAGCGTTATCCAGAAAATCAAGCGTTGTTTCACCGTCTACAGGGAAATCACCAACATCGGCCAGATCATAAAACACAAGACGATTGGATATATGCTTTTGGAAATTCGCCGCTAGACTCAGGTGGCGGACGGCAGCGGTCAACTCCCGGTAGAAATACCAGTTCGTGTTATTTTTAGCGCCATGAAAATCTAAAAAATCCTCCAGCAGCATGGAGGTCGAGATAAGGGTTGAATACAGCTTTTGCGTAAAGGTGGTCGTGGGTCGGTCCATATCTGAAATGTAAACACAGCATTTTAAATAATCATTTGAAAAAATGCGTACTTTTTCAGCAAATGAGTCCTCAACTGCGGATACTGCTGATGCGGTTTTTTTCATCGATGGTTGCTATTCCTTATTTATTGAAGATCACTCTAAGATAGAATGCCAACAACAAATCTGTTGGCTTCAGCGAATGGCAACGGTGTTTTCTTTATAAACGCTAACGGCCAGAGTAGCCCGTAAGCCGAATTCAGTTCCCGGATCGGGTTACCCCTGCCGGGCAACGATCATTCATCTATGGATGCCGGTTGCCCGACACCTCTTGCGACCTACCCGGGAGCTTGGGCGGGCAACCCTCAAGCGCTCCCCTATTTGGTCTTGCACCGGGTGGGGTTTGCCGAGCTTCCCCGGTCACCCAGGGAACTGGTGCGCTCTTACCGCACCTTTTCACCCTTACCCGGAACAGGACGAAATCGCCTGATTCCGGGCGGTATGCTTTCTGTTGCACTTTCCTTCGCGTTACCACGACTCCACGTTATGGAGCACCCTGCCCTGCGGTGTTCGGACTTTCCTCCGGATTATAATTAATCCAGCGATCGTTTGGCCTACTCTGGCCGTTTTGGGGTATTTTTCCAGTAAATCAGTCGCTGGCACATCGGACATTTTGTCAGGTTATCACCGCGCTGCAATTCATTATACATCTGCGGCGGGATGTTCATATGGCAGCCCTGACAAACAGCATCGATTACCGCAATGATGCCCACAGCATTACTCTGTGTTGATTTTACCTCATTGTAAGTCTTAAGTAATGCGGTATCGATGCCAGCGGTTATGGCTTTCCAATCTGCATGAAGGTTTTCGAGTTGGCGTTTTCCCTCTTGGCTTTCCTTGTGGATAATGTCCTTTTCACGGTTTATCTGTTTTTGAAGCTCTGAATACTCGGCCATTTTGGATTTGAGCGCTTTTTCTGCTTCTTCAATGTGATCCAGAAATTCGATCATTTCATCTTCTATATTGGAATTTTTCTTTTTAATATCTTCAATCTCTTTTAGTGACGATTGATATTCTTTGTTAGTTTTAACCGAGCTCAGTTTTGCCTCACTTTTTTTTATGCTGTCAAGATTTAAACGGAAATCTGATTCGTAGTTGCGATATTTTTGATTGAGCTCATCGATCACCGATTGCTGTTCTTCAATGACCTGTTTGAAGTCAATCAGTTTGTTGTCAAGCTTTTCCAGCCGCTGGTCGACACTGTTTAATTGGGTTGCAATGCTGTAAGTATCGATTTCGATCTGCTGCAGGTTAACCAGGGCTGTAATTTGTTCTTTCGTGATATTTCCCATCTTATCTGTCCCTGCCTGTTATGCGCTTTTATAAAAAACTGAAGGGATCTTTTTCAAGAGTGCATGCCTTTATTTTAGCATTTATTCCCGCTTCTGATATCAGTTGCTCCAATCGCTGCGCAAGCGCTTCGACCATGAGGTGCTCAGATGCAAAATGCCCGATATCAATGATCGCTCGTTGTACGTTTTCAGCATCCCGCGCATTATGATAATGAATATCTCCACTGATGTAAACGTCCGCTTCTGATGATAGGAAGGCTGGCACCAGGCTCGAGCCGCTACCACTGCACAATGCGACACGCGATATCTTCATTTTCGGATCACCGGCAACTTTAACAAAATTAAGCTTTAGCTTTTTTTTAACCATGGATACCAATGTTTTTAGACTATTGGGCCTGTCAAGCACACCAATTCGCCCAATTCCATACGCCACCTCGCCGCCAGCAGAAAGACGCATCTCATTTTGAGCTGAAGCTTCTAGTTTGATCGGTTGCAGTATTTCCAGGTGTTTAATCCCCAGCCGTTGTGCCAGGATGTCATTGACGCCATCGCTGACAATATCAAAATTGGTATGCGCTGCGAATATTGCTAGCTGATGTTGTGCCGCCATCTGAATAATAGAGCCGCCGGGCGTTCCAAAATCAATGGATTTTAAGGGGCGGAAAATCAAAGGATGATGGGTAATCAATAAGTCAACCTTATTTTTACAGGCCGCTTCGATCACTTGCGCACCTGGATCCAATGCAATCCAAATTCGCTGGACAGGTAGGCGGGGGTCGCCGATCTGAAGTCCGACATTATCCCATTCCTTTGCCAGCCATGGCGGGGTCAGGCGGTCCATAATCTCTATGATTTGTGCGACGGTGGCTTGCATGCATCCCACACGTTAACCGGAGTGACGCTTACGCCAAAAATTTTTATTGAAAGGCAGCAAATCTGGCACGCTACGGATGAAAAATGTTCTGAAATAAAAAAGGCGTGGTCAGAAAACCCCACGCCATTTGGAAATAATGCTGACCGCTCGCAGCCTCCATCTTCGCGGGTTCTTTAGGCCCGCTATTACTTTGCGCCGACCAAAGGATAAACGATTTGATCGTTTTGTTGCAGAGTAAGCGTTTTTTTCTTTTTTAAGCATTTCCAGCGATTTGGGTATGGGCCCACCTGGGATCGAACCAGGGACCTACCGGTTATGAGCCGGTGGCTCTGCCAACTGAGCTATGGGCCCTGAAAGAATAGCGTTATCTAACGATAGCAAAATATTTTGTCAAGTTCAGCTTTCAATAAAATTTTTCAACTTACGACTGCGCGTTGGATGACGCAATTTTCTCAACGCTTTGGCTTCAATTTGTCGAATTCTCTCACGGGTAACCGCAAAATCCTGCCCAACCTCTTCAAGCGTGTGGTCGGCTCTTTCGCCGATTCCGAAGCGCATGCGCAACACTTTTTCTTCACGGGGTGTAAGGGTGGCAAGCACTTTGCGGGTTTGTTCTGCCAGGTTCAGGTTCACTGCCGCATCTGAGGGCAGCATGAACTTCTTGTCTTCTATGAAATCGCCCAGATGGCTGTCTTCTTCTTCACCAATCGGCGTTTCGAGTGAAATCGGCTCACGAGCAATTTTCAACACCTTGCGAACTTTTTCAAGCGGAATCTCCATTTTTTCGGCAATTTCTTCTGGTGTGGGTTCCCGGCCCTGTTCCTGTACCAGATAGCGGGATGTTCGAATAAGTTTATTAATTGTTTCGATCATATGGACTGGTATCCGTATTGTCCTGGCCTGATCCGCAATTGCGCGAGTGATGGCTTGTCGAATCCACCAGGTGGCGTAGGTACTGAATTTATACCCCCGACGATACTCAAACTTGTCCACGGCTTTCATCAAACCGATGTTGCCTTCCTGAATGAGGTCCAAAAATTGCAGCCCCCGGTTGGTATATTTTTTAGCAATGCTAACAACCAGTCGCAAATTGGCTTTGGTCAACTCACTTTTTGCTAATTTTGCTCGATAGCGCCCCTCCTCCACGGCTGACATGACACTCTTGAGTGCCCGATTATGGGCCTTTAATTCATTTTCGCGGATGGCGATGTTTTCGATAATTTTCTTAAGCTCCTTATGCAGCAATCCCAATTGTTCTTTGGGCAAATCACATCGCTGAGCAGCCCATTTTACGAACTTGGTCTTAGTGTTCAGGTGCTCTTTGAGGTCCGAGACAGAAGCATCAACGATGCTAGCGCCCCGGCTGATCATTTTGTTCATTTCATCAAACCACATGATCTGGGCACGTATGTTTTCCTCAATACCATCGATCACATTTGCCTCGAGACGCCAATCTTTTAAAAGATCAAAAATCTTATTGATTCGTTTGGCCACGTTTGGCTTTATCTTTTTCTTTTCCTCTTGACCTAATTTATTGAAAAATAATTTTTCTCGAATCTCTTTATTTTCTTCATGGAGCTTGCGAATTCTATGAATTATGTCTAAAAACTTTTCAGTTTGCGCCATTTCATCAACGTAAGTGTCACCTTCATCAATGTCTCGTAGTACATTTTTAGGACGAATATTTCCTTCTGCGATTTCTTCTCCGAGACTCATGATGCTTTCCACCCCGGTTGTGGTTTCAAGCAGGGCATGTAATACTTCTTGCTCGCCGGCCTCTATCTTCTTGGCAATCTCGACTTCTCCTTCTCGACTCAGAAGCGTCACCAGACCCATTTCACGAAGATACATTTTAACCGGATCTGTGACCGTACCAAAATCAGTGTCTCGAAGGGCGCGAGTGACCGGTTTTTTTTCTTTTTTCTTTTTCTTGCTAATCAGTTTCTTTTTCGTCTTTTCATCGACCACCTCAATTTCATTTTCATCGAACATAATGAGGGTTTCATCAATTTGTTCGGGAGACAGCAATTCCGCAGGCAGCAATTCATTGATTTCGTTATAGCTCAAAAATCCCTGCTTTTTGCCTTTGGTCAGCAATTTTTTAATGGCTCGCTTGGTTTCGTTTTTTGCCTTGTTTGCCTCTGCTTTGGTTTTGGACGTCATGTTCCTGGTCGCACGGGCCTTTGCTTTGGTTTTGGAAGCCGTAGCTTTAGTCCTGGTTGCCGCAGCTTTGCGACTGGTAGCGACTGCTCTGGATTTCGCGGTAGTTGTTTTGGTTTTGGAGACCGTTGCTTTGGTCCTTGGTGTGGCAGCCTTTGCCCTGGTTGTTTTGGCATTGGCTTTGCCTTTAGTGGTGGCAGCCCTGGCCCGAACAGGCCTGGTTCTGGTTTTGGGTGCCTTTGCTTTGGTTTTACGCGCCGTCACTTTTGTTTTGGGCGTTGCGGTTTTGGCTTTACGCGCAGCTGCCTTGGCTCCTGTTCGTGCCGTTTTGGGCCGGGGTGTTGTTTTTTTAGTTTTAGTAGCCTGGGCAGCACTTTTTCGAGCGGTCACCTTTTTAGCGGTGCACCTGGTAAGCCCGCTTTTGGAACCCGTTTTTTTGGTGGTTGTCCGTTTGACGGTCCTTTCTGCGGTTTCCTTATTTGTAGCAGATTTTTTTGCCATAAAATCATGCCCTCCGGTATAAAATCTATATGTTAAATGGGCATAGTCAAGCCCCAACAGCATTTATTTCTCCAGCGCCCAAGCCGACTTCTGCTTCTGGCTGCGCATGGCCATCTGTTGTTTTTTTTTCAACAGTTTTGCGAGGGTTTCTTGATCGTTCATTTCTTCAGCAGCTTTAATTTGATCAAGAATCTGGCGATCGCGACGCCGCTGCCCGTTTTTGACGAATTGAGCAATCAGCTTCAAGCACCCATTTTTTTCCCAGGATTCCTCGATCATTGCCAGCGACGATATCAGTCTTTCAAGATCGGGTTTATCAATAAACAACTCTGATATTTGCCTATCCGATGATAACTGGCTTTCTAAGATCGTGGTGGCGATTGAATGTAAAAGGGGATTATCAATGTATTCGATAACGTCATTTTTTCTAATTTCAGGCAATATGGCGGGAAATTGCAGCATCATGGCAATAATCTGGCGTTCCAGCCGACTCCCCTCGCTTCCCGCTAAATCTGCTTTTTCGCCTGTATCTTTAGCTTTCTTAGATGCAGCACCTGCTCGAATCTTTTGTAAAATGATACTTTCCTCAATGCCGATTCGCTCAGCTAACTGTTTGACATACAAAGACCTGGCAACATTATCATTAATGGCTGCTAATGGACCTTTTAAGTCAGCAACAACACGAATTTTCCCCTCGGTAGAGAGCCCGTGTTTGGCGATGGATTGCTCTATCAGAAAAGACACGATACCAGGTGCCAGGGTTGCTGCCTTCTGAAAAGATTCCACTCCTTTTTCTCTAAGATAGGAATCCGGATCATGTCCATCGGGCAACACCAGAATTTGGGTGTCTGCATTTTCTTCGCGAAACACATCGCCCCGGCTGAAATCCACATGTTCCTGCCAAAACGTGTCGATACATCGCCTGGCAGACCGAATTCCGGCTTCATCAGAATCATAAACCAGAATCAAACGGGGAACATAACGGCTCAACATCCGAACATGTTCAACCGTCAGCGCGGTACCGAGCGTGGCAACCGCATTTTCAATACCGTGCTGATGGAGAGTCAACAAATCCAGGTAACCTTCGACGATGTAAATGCAATCCGTTGAGCGGCTTATGTTCTTGGCCAGATACAAGCCGTACAAAGACCGACTCTTGCTGTAAACCAGTGTTTCCGGAGAATTGAGGTATTTAGGCAATGAATCATCCATCACCCGCCCACCGAAGCCAATAACAGCCTGGTTTACATCAACAATCGGGAAAACGATACGATCCCGAAAACGATCATAATACCCCCCCCTACCCTTTTTGGGCAAAATCAATCCAGAGCGTTCAACTTTTACAAGCGGTACCCCGCTTTTGGAAAAAAAATTGATGATATTATCCCACCCCGACGGTGCATATCCGAGACTAAAACGCTCAATGATTTCCGCTGACAGGCCCCTTTTTTTGAGATAGGTCATTGCCGATTTTCCGCTTGGGCTGCGCTGCAGTATGTTGTGATAATAGTTCATCGCCTGTCGATTGATTTTCAGCAGGCTTTCGCGTTCGCCCATTCGTTTTTTCTGTTCAGGTGTCAGGTGTTTTCTGGGAATATCGATACCATATCTGCGGGCCAGTAAACGGGCGGCCTCAGGAAAAGAAAGTCCGTCTTTTTTCATCAGAAAGCTGAATACATTGCCGCCTGTTCCGCACCCAAAACAGTAAAATATTTGTTTTTCCGGGCTAACAGTAAATGAAGGTGTTTTTTCAGAGTGAAACGGACACAAACCGACAAAATTCCTCCCTGTTTTTTTCAGATGAACGACCTCTGATATTACAGCGACAATATCAGCCGCATTTTTGATGTCTATTATCTTATCTTCAGGGATAAATATTGCCAATAATAGCAGCCTCCATATCTATGGGACAGGGAGCAAATATACGGAAGGAACTCAGATGGTATGAAGCGTTTCAAATTTCGCATTTACCCGGTTTGCTAATTTGAATTGCCCTAAAATTTTGCCATAAGTTTATATACTTATGGCCCCCCCTGCAAAAGAAATTGTTAAACGCAAAGAATAATAAGATGTAAACGATTTGTCAAGAAATATTTACATCTTATTGAGCCTCAATTATCAGCAATAAATGGCCGGTGCGCCATTTCCAGGGCAACCTTCAAATCCAATTCACCGCTATATAGCGCTTTTCCAACGATAACGCCAATGACACCGAATTCTTCAAGTGCTAACAAATCCTTGATATCCTGAATTGATGAGACCCCTCCTGAAGCCACCACAGGAATCGATATGGCTTCTGCCAGTTGCTTTGTCGCTTCTAGATTGGGACCGGTCTGCATCCCATCCCGCTGGATGTCGGTAAAATTAATGGCCGCAACACCGCAATCCTCAAACGCCCTGGCCAGATCAACCGCTTCGACATGCGTTGTTTGAGTCCACCCGTCTATGGCAACTTTTCCATTGCGCGCATCGATTCCCACAATGATCTGATCCGGGTAGGATTTACAAATCCGCTTTACAAATTCAGGGCTTCTAATGGCCTCGGTCCCGATAATGAAGCGTCTGATCCCCATCTCCAAATACATTGCAACCGTTTGTTCATTGCGAATACCGCCCCCCAATTGAATGGGAACTTGCACCGATTGCGCTATTTCGCGAATAACAGCCACATTTCGCGGGCTCTTGGAAATCGCGCCGTCCAGGTCGATGACATGAATAATTTGAGCGCCGAGCCGCTCCCATTTAGCTGCCATGGCGGCCGGATCATCCGAATACACGGTATCATCATTCAAGCGCCCCTGAAGCAACCGAACGCATTTACCATTTTTAATATCAACAGCCGGAATGACAATCATTGCTCGAAGGTATTTGGTGTTTTGTTTTGGTATTTAGAGGGTCACTGAACGTATATGAATCAATATTCGGTATCCACAGCACCACCTATAATACTAAACACTCAACACCATTTTTAAAGACTAGAGTGTCCCTTTGGAGGACCGCACATCCGAGATGCGCTTATCCATTGAAGCGGCTTGATCCAAAGCCCTGCCCAGCGCCTTGAATATGGATTCGATGATGTGGTGCTCATTTTCCCCATAGGAAACATTAATGTGAAGGTTTAATCCACCACGGGTGGCAAAGGCTCTAAAAAATTCTTTTGCCAGCGTGACATTAAAAGCAGATCCGGAGGGTTGAAATGATGGGATATGGTAAACCAAAAACGGACGTTTGGACAAATCAACGCTGACAGCAGCCAGGGCATCGTCCATGGGCGTAACGGCATGGCCGAATCGGTTGATACCTTTGCGATTGCCGAGTGCCTGATCGAACGCATCCCCCAAAACGAGACCAACATCCTCAACCGTATGATGAAAATCAACCTCTAAATCCCCCTTGGCCTTCACGGCCAAATCAAAGAAGCCGTGGACGGCAAGTAAGACCAGCATATGATCAAAAAAGGGAATTCCGGTTGATATTTCCGATTGGCCGCTGCCGTCTAATTTGAGGCCAACTCGAATGGCCGTTTCTTTGGTTTTGCGTTCAACCTCGGTTTTCGCTTCCATCATTTTAGTAACCCGTGTCATTGATTTGTTCGCATCATAA
>JASFGH010000126.1:0-9129 GCA_050123865.1 Desulfobacterales bacterium
TTTTTACCAGAAGATGGTCAATTTCCTGTTTTTTCATGGTACGGCCTTTGTTGTTTTAGATCAAACGTAGCAAGTCAAATGATATTGCAAAAATTACCACTTTCCCCTACTTTCTTTATCAGACCTCGGTAAAATCGGTTGGTGGAGCCTTAAGCAGAGGCCTGAACCTTGCTTTTTCGTTGGCTTTCGCATAGGCCTCGTCGGCGCTGATTTTTCCGGACTGGAACAATTCCATTATATAATCATCCAGCAGAATCATACCGTATTTTTTCCCGGTTTGAATCATGGACGGTATCTGATGGGTTTTGCCTTCGCGGATAAGATTGCGAACCGCCGGATTGGCAATTAAAATCTCCAGGGCCACAATCCGACCTTTGCGATCAATACGCTTAAAGAGGGTCTGGGCGACCACCGCCCGGAGTCCGTCGGACAAAGTCGATCGAATCAATGGCTGCTCGTGAGAAGGAAATACCTCGATAACACGATCGACGGTTTTATAGGCACTGGAGGTATGCAGAGTGGAAAACACCAGATGCCCGGTTGAAGCGGCTTCGACCGCCAGCGAGATGGTCTCTAGGTCCCGCATTTCGCCCACCAGAATAATATCCGGATCTTCACGCAGGGCACCACGCAGCGCGGTGGAAAAGGTTTCGGTATGCAGACCGACCTCACGGTGGTTTACGATGCACCCCTGGCTTTGATGCACGAATTCAATCGGGTCTTCGACCGTTATGATATGATCCTTGCGCGCGCGGTTAGCCACATCAATAATGGATGCCAGGGTGGTGGATTTGCCGCTGCCGGTGGGCCCGGTTACCAGAACCAGTCCTCTGGGGAGGGTGGCCAATTTTGACACGACCGGTGGCAGGCCCAGTTGTTCGGCGGTCATAATTGTGCTGGGAATTTCACGAAAGACGGCTCCCACGCCGTTTCTTTGCATGAAGAAATTGGCACGGTAACGGGCCAGGCCGTGGATTTCGTAAGCAAAATCGATATCGCCGGTTTCCTCAAATGTTTTAACTTTGTGCTCGGGTGCGATTTCATAAAGCATGGCCCTGAGGTCATCGTTATTGAGGACTTTATATTTGATTCTCTCAATGTCACCTCTGATTCTAAGCGCCGGGGGCAGACCGGACGCCAGATGAAGGTCTGAGGCTCCCTGTTCGTTCATCAGTTTAAAAAATGCATCAATTTTTGCCATTAACCGCTCCTGGTATCAGTATATTCGTTATTGCCATCCCCGTTTCATCGATCAAACCATATCTTCTATTTTTTTTGTACATAAACGCCAAATTTCCAAAGAAAAATGCTACCGCAGATACATTCGTTCAATTCGGATAAAACCGCCTGAAACGAAAGCTGTTCCTTAGATGAAAACTAAGAGTTGAGCGCCTGCCGCACAACCTGCGGTCAGCACCCGTGCATTCATTTCAGGCGGTTTTAAAGAATTTACCGGTTTTTGGAATCTGACGATTAATTCGACTTTTTTAGGAATTTGATTTTGGCGTCTTCCTCGTCTGATTCTTTGATTCCTTCTTTACCGATTTCGAGCAGTCTGGAGTGGGCTTCAATGATCGAACTGATCTGAACTTCGATTTGCGTCCGCTGCCGTTTTAATTCCGAAATGTCCTCATGCAGTTGCGCCAGGCGATTGTGAGCCTTATTAAGGATTTTTTCAGCTTTTACTTCAGCTTCAGCGATGATCAATTCGGCTGACTTGCGGGCATTGTCCTTCATCTGGTCCAATACTTTTTGAGAATTAAGTAGGGCCCGTTTGAAGGTTTCTTCCCGTTTTCGATATCCCTGAATTTCTATTTCCAATCGTCGGACTTCGTCAGTCAGATTTTGATTTGTTTTCTGCAACGTTTCGAAGGTCTCAGCCATCTGCTCAAGGAAGGCATCAACCTCTCGAATGTCAAATCCACGAAATCGGGTTTTAAATTGCTGCTGTTGGATATCAAGGGGCGTAATTTTCATTGGCGTTCACCTGCCTTTCATCTTATCCTAAGGACTGGGCCAAACCTTCAAGGCTGTTGACCACAAATATTCGCAGGAAAATAATGATCAGAATCACAATAATTGGAGAAAAGTCGATTCCGCCATACATCATCGGCAATCTTTTGCGAATTTGAATCAGGACCGGCTCCGTTACATTATGAATGAAACGCACAATCGGATTATACGGATCCGGGCTTACCCATGACAGCACGGCGCGGGCGATTGTAATGAACATGAAAAACACCAGCACATAATCCAGCACCGTTGCCACCGCCACTAACAGATTTCGAAAAACGAACATGATGATCTTGACCTTTTCAATTTTCGCATTGAATTATCTGCTAAACTCGATTCTGGTGCTTAAAATTAAAACCAAAAACCAGGATAAGTCAATATTTTTCACGCGAAATCGAAGGGTAAGACACTATGCGCTACCCGGATGGCGAACGTCTTCCACCGTCTCTAACACCCTTATGAAAATAAACCGCAGCAGTTGAGATGTTGTGACGTTTTCCGCCTGAAACTCTTTTGGTTTGACAAAGAACGAGGCTTTTAAGCCGTCTGCTCTATTATTATCGGGCTACAGCCCGCAAAACTTGAGTTCCTTTGCGTCAATCAGGAGCGGCAATTTTTCATACTATTGATGGGAGATAGTTGATGATTATTAAGAATATCACATCCTTAACTGGATTGCAAATCCCATGGTCAAGTTGGACTTCAGAGAAAGTGCATCCGGCATGGGGCATGGGGCAAGGAGCAAAGTGCGCGGGGCATAAGGCATAGAGCAGGGCGCATAGAGCATAGCGTAAAAGACTTGCAGGGGAATGCAGCATGTTTGCAGCATAGAACAGGGTGCAGGGCTGAAACGGCAGAGGGGAATCGAATCACTATGCACTTTGCTCTCTGCCCTTTGCGAGCGCCAGCTTACCCGCCGGCAACCATGGGAATCAAATAGACTTCCGACTCATCGGGGACGTATGTCTGCTCGAAATTGGGTCGCGTGACATACTGCTGGTTGATGCGCACAACGGCGTAGGGATGGGGGTCCTTGAGCTCCTCGAGCAGGTCTGAAACCGTCATGCCTTCCCGCCAGGCGATTTGCTTTCCGGCAACCTGAATCATGAATTGACACCATTGGCCTTTAACAATTCCACTACGTCATCAAAATCAATTCCAAGGCGCTTGACGGTTTTCAGGGTCGGAATCCCATCGCTTGTCCATCCGCGACGTTTATATACAGCATCTTTGAGCTTGTCATATTGCTCTTCGCGGTGCCGGCGCAGCATGGCCACTTTCTCGGCCGTGCTCTTGCCGTCCGGGTCGTACTCGAAAGTTTCGGTCAGCTGCTTATCATAGCGCTCGGCACGGGATTCATATTCCGTTTCAGTGACAGGCCCCACCGCCCGATAGGGAAGGTCATCATGCTGCCGGCGTCCAAAGCCCATTCGCAGGTTAAAGATGCGCTGAAAGTTATAAACGCCTTCGCTCATTTTAATCAGGTCTTCGGGGCCGGATTCAATGCCGGTAATGGAACTGAAATAATCCGCATACCACTCCACATGTTTCATGACCTTGGCGGGCTCGGCCGTGTCTTTATTGTCTTCCGGAATAATGTCATTCCAGGGCAGCTTGCACAGACCGCAGAGGCCAAACCAGGTTCGAAACATGGGGAACCAGTGCAAGGCTTCCGCTTTTTGCTCGAACGTCGGCATAAAGTTATGAACCATATCCAGGAATATCAGCCAGGCCTCGTCATGCTGGGGGCCCTTGAGCGCCAGTCCGTAGCCACCCTGCTGGGCCAACGATTCCTTGGTCATATATTCTGAAAATTCCAGTCCTTTGGCCTCCATCCCGATGTCCTGCATGATGGCGGCATCGGCGCCGAAATCTTTTGCGAAAATGGCTTTCATTTTACGAACTCCCTGGCCAACGATTTGCCCGAAGCCATCGCCGGCCGCCATTTGATGCACGATTTCCAGCGCCGCATCACGGTTGCCAAAATGAAGATCAAGCCCTCCGGTATGGGTTTGGTCGATCAACCCCATTTCAAAACACTCCATCACAAAGGCAATGCCGGTGCCCACCGATATCGTATCCAGTCCGTAAGCATCACAGTAAAAATTCATCTCCGCCACCGTATGCGGGTCGAATATGCCCAGATTCGAGCCGCAGCCGGCGATGGTTTCGTATTCCGGTCCATCGACAAATACCTTTTTGCCCTTGTAGGGTCCGGTCAATGGCACAAAATCCTTTATACCGTGCGAGCAGGCCACAGTGCATCCCATCCAGCAGCCGTCAAAGCCCGGATCAAACAGGCGGCGGTAAACTTCCTGGCCCAGATTAGGGGCCTGATCATGCTGGCCGTAACGGAAATTATGGGTCGGCAATAGATCGTGATCATTCATGATGGTTACCAGATGCGTGGTGCCGATTTTGGCCATTTCGTTTTGCTTGGGGTCCAGTTCAACAATTTCACGCGAGTGCAGTTTGGCCACATTTTTTAATCGGGTTTTGTCCGCCGGGTTATTGGTATCGGCGGTGACATTCTTCCAGCAGGCGACAAGGGCCTTCAACCCTTTGTCGGCAAAAACAGTCCCGACACCGCCGCGGCCGGCCTGTTTGTACCGGGCGCGTTTGCGTTTGGGATCATACCAGGTAAAATTAAGGCATCCGATCAGGGTATTTTGGGCGCCGGGGCCGGCGGATACCACCGAAATGTTGCGCGGTTTTCCCCTGGCGAAATGCTCTGTTAAAACGGCCGACAGTTCATAGGCGTTGTCCGGCAGGCCGCTGGTTTCGAAAAGCTGCACCTTCTGGTTGATGCCATCGATGAATACCACCATTTCGGAAGTCGTCTTGCCCTGAACTTCAAGGGCATCGAAGCCGGAAAATTTGAGGTAGGGTCCAAAATAGCCGCCAACGTTGGAATCGATTACCGATCCAGTGGTCGGCGATAAGGTGGCCACAATGCTTTTGCCTGAACCCGGATAGATGGGGGTCCCCCCCAGAGGACCGGCTGCAATGCAAAGGGCATTTTCAGGATCATTCCAGCGGGTGGTGGGCTGCACGGCATTCCACAGCAGCCATAGATCATAGCCCTTGCCGCCGATAAACGCTTTTTTGGTTTTCACATCTACCGCTTTGATATCAATTTGTGCTTCAGACAAATTGACGTATAACGTCTGATCGGCGTAGCCGTTGGTAATTTCAGGTCTTTTGTAATCCAAAGTTTTCGTTTCTTTAAAATGATAATCCGGCATGTGTTTGCTCCTTTTATCAATTATTAAATACCCCGTTGAAATATCTTTTGCCAAGCAGAATCTCTAACTTCTTTGCTTCTGGCTTCTTTTTAAGTATCAGATTTTTATTTATACAATTAAGTTGTTCCCCAATCAAGGTTCCTTTTTAGTTAAATCGTTAAATGGTTAAAGAGGATTATATCCGTTGAATAATCGATGTGTTCATAAATTAATGAACTGCAGAACTGTAAACGATTTAACATTCAACTGATCCACTGTTTAACCAGCGATGAGATGCTGCAATTCCGCTGCAGGCGGATTACGGTTTCGCCTATTTGAGTTCTTCCTGACCCTTGAACGCCCGATGGGGCGAAAAGGCTTCTAAAATGATGTGATCATCATCGGTGGTTTCACCGGATATCAGGCGGGCAACCACTTCGGCTGCCCCCGGCCCCAGCATCAAGCCCTGGCCGCACATGCCGGTGACATGCAGCAAGCCCTTGAGCTGTTGGTTCCAGCCCACCAGCGGCGAGCCGTCCGGCGTCATCGGATAAAGACCGCGCCAGGTCCGGCGCACCCTTAAATTCTTCAGCCGCGGCAGCAAGTGCACCAGGCGGGCACACACCCGGGGAAGAAATCCAGCCGTTTCGCCTTTGTCGGTGCCGACAATGGGCGGGTCAGGCGTGATGCAAAAAATGACTTGCCCGTGCAGATTTTGGTAAAAATAAAAATTCTTTGATCCCGGCCCGGGGCGAATATCCACCACCATGCATTTAAAAAACGGCCTGACGGGTTCCGTGATGGCGCCTTCATGGGAATCCGGTACGACTTGCAGGTCGATGCCGGCAGTACGACTCAATTCCGGTGAAAAGGGCCCGGCCGCATCAACGACAATCGGTGCACGATATTCAGACTGTTCGGTTTCCACGCCAACGACATGATCGTTTTCGACCTGAATTTGGCGAACGCGCTCCTTGAACTTAAAGCTGACGCCCAGATCGACGGCCCGCCGATGAAAGGCATTGACGGTCAGAAGCGGCGAAATCGACCCGTCATCCGGCGAAAAGGTGCCCCCCCGCAGCCCCTTGGGATTGATACCGGGAATGATTTTCTTGATGTCATTCGGTCGCTTGAAATCGATATTGAGTCCGTATTTTTTCTGGACGGGCAGCAGCTTTTTAAGCATCGTCTCGTCTTTTTTGCGATAAACCGGGAAGGTATAGCCGCCCTTAAGCCACTCAATATTATCGCCATGCAGATCCTGCCAGGTTGAAAAAATTTCAAGCGACCGCCGGCAGGTCAGGATCTTGGCAGGATCCGAATGGGTGGCCCGGATGCCGCCGATGGCATGTTTGTTTTCACCCTGGCCCGGTGACGGATGCATGTCGATCACGCGGGTTTTGAATCCCCGTTCTGCAAGCGCAAGGGCGGTCGGCACGCCTACCGACCCGGCCCCGACAATGATCACATCACTTGTCTTCAATTCGGCCTCCTTGGGATGCTCCAGCCAGTATGCCAATCGGCACCTCGACAAACAATGGTCGATCGACGCGATCGGTTACCGTGGCCAGATCGATATCTTCTTCCTGAAAGATTCGCCAGATCATCGGCCGGCAGGTTTTTGATCCGCAGGCGCCCATGCCGACGCGCGTTACGGCTTTTAACTGATTGATATCTCTGATGCCCTTGCGGATAGCTGCTTTTATCTCACCGGCTGTTATGCGTTCGCATCGACAGATGATGGCGTCATTCGGCGGCAATTCTTTTTCATAGATCATGGAGGGCTCGATTTGCCGATCCTGCACCCAGATGCCCATGGCCGCTTTGGCCACATTTTTATCGACTTTAACCTGCACTAGTAGTGTGCCCGGGAATTTACGGCGGGTCGATAGCTTTTCCACGGGATAATACCCCAGGATGGCGCCGTCCACATCAGTAATCGGTACTTTCTGGCCGACTTCAACCCGATCGCGCCAGATTTCATAGGGCAGGGTGACCAGGGGGTGCTCGGGATCGTCTCGATAGTCGACCAGAATCATCGACAGGCCCGGACAGACTGCCACGCAGCTGCCGCAACCGGTACACGCATCTAAATCAATGATGTAGGGCAAGCCGGTGATGTCATCACGTTCGGTCCGGATCGCACCGACCGGGCATACCGATGTGCAGGGATTGCAGGGCACCTCCTGGTAACAGTGGAAAATCGGAAATACCCCTTCTTCGCGTTCAGGCTGTTTGCGCGTCCGCGCGGGACCGGGTTTGGATTTTAAAATAGTTGCCTTTTCATCCCATTCGGCAGGAATCTCACCGACCGTCAGGCCCAGGGACTGGGCGATTTTCAACCCCTCGATTTTGCCTGTAAACATGGCCGCCGATGCCTCGGCAATTTCCTGGGCATCACCGGCACAGAACACATCCATGCCCCATTGTCGCGCTTTTAAATAAAATTCATTGACTTCGGCCAGACCGACGGCAATCAGAACCGTATCCACCGCATACGTTTTGTGGGTATCCGGAACCACCTTCCAGTCCTGATCCAGGCGGGCGACGGTGACCGCTTCGACCTTTGCCTGACCCATAGCAGCCACAACAGTATGGCCGGTTAAAATCGGCACCCCCAGCCGCTTGAGCTTGTCCGCATGAACCTTGTATCCGCCGACCTGCGGCAGGGCTTCTATCAGGGCAACCACTTCGATACCGGCCTGAATGGCATGGTAGCCGGCGATCAGCCCGACGTTACCACCGCCGACAATCAGCACCTTTTCCGAGGATTTGATCAGATCGCGGTTAACCAGCGTCTGGAATGCGCCGGCACCATAAACACCTGGCAGGGTGTTTCCCGGAAAAGACAGCATTTTTTCTCTGGCACCGGAGGCAATTAACAGTTTTTTGGGCCTGATTTGCCGGTAATGTCTGTTTTTGACACCTTTGACGGCACCAACAATCTTATCTGAAAATACCCCGACCGCTGTTGTATTCAACCAGATGTCCACCGAGTCCAGCTTGCCGATTTCATCTGCCAGAATGGCTGCGATCTCAAAGCCGCGCGTCCCGGCGTAGGAATCTTCGACCGAGCCGAAAAATTTATGGGTTTGCAAAACCAGTTTGCCCCCCGGTCGGTCCTTATCATCTATGACCAGGGTCTCAACGCCCAGTTTCCCCAGTTCCACCGCCGCCGCCAGGCCGGCCGGGCCGGCACCGATGATCAAAACATCGACTTCTTTTACATCTGCAGATTTAATTTGCAGCTCAACATCGTCTTCCGGAAGTTTGGGCAGCCCCTCGACGCTTTCAACGACCATGCCTTCCGCCAAAGGTGTCATGCATGATTTGACCGGCAGGCCATCGGCAATGACAAGGCATTGGGAGCATTGCCCGTTGGCACAGAACATACCCTGGGGACTGTTATCCTTGGGATGGTGACCGAATATCTGAATGCCGTTGGCAAAAAGAGTGGATGATATCATTTCGCCTTCGTATCCGCTCAGCTTTTTGCCGTTCCAGGTAAAGGTGATCTTTTTGTTCTCAGGAATCTCCAGAACGGGATGTCTGGTTATACGCTTCAAGGCCATTTCATTTGCTTTCGTGCTTACCCAATAAGGTTTCAGGTGTCGGGTGTCAGAGTTGATTAGAAGTGCTGACACCTGACACCTGAACACTGAAACCTTTATGGGTCATTAAACCTTAACAGAATCTTTTTGCTGCTCTCTTTTACGCATGTACGAATTGAAGCGGCGAACATGGTTACGGGCCAGGCGGCGCGCCCGGTCGGCCTGGCCTTTGTCGACCGCATGCACCAGGTCACACAGGTCCCGGTAGTTTTCCTGCAATTCGCGTTTATCCATGGACAGGAATTCATCATAATAGCGATGGATGTTTTCATGGACGGAAT